>NZ_JAFGYX010000111.1:0-494 GCF_017491625.1 Pseudomonas sp. 50_B | reverse complement strand
AGGAAAGGGCGCGCGCCTTTTCCTCGCGCGAATCCGCTTCGCGTTCCCGCTTTTTCCGCGATCCCCATCCCGTTACGGTTTCAGTCAGTCGGCGTGCGAATCAGACATTCCTTCCTCTGCGTGTTCATGCTGGCCGCCGGCAGCCATGCCCGGGCGACGGAGTTCAATGCGTCGTTCCTGAGCATCGACGGCAGGAACGACGTCGACCTGTCGCAGTTCGCGCAGGCGGACTACACGCTGCCGGGCACATACCTGCTCGACGTGAAGGTCAACGACGTGTTCGTCGGCCTGCAGCCGATCGAATTCGTCGCACACGACGACGGGCAGGGCGCGCGCGCGTGCGTCGCGCCCGAGCTCGTCGCGCAGTTCGGGCTGAAGAAGTCGCTCGTCGAGAACCTGCCGCGCACGATGGGCGGCCGCTGCGCGGATCTCGCGTCGCTCGACGGCGTGACGATCCGTTATCAGAAAGGCGAAGGGCGCCTGAAGATCACGAT
>NZ_JAFGYX010000110.1:0-495 GCF_017491625.1 Pseudomonas sp. 50_B | reverse complement strand
AACTGCGCGGAGCCGCGCCCCGCGCTCTCGACCGTGCCGTGCGCGGCGATCACCCGCGCCGACAGCCGCTCCTTGCGCAGCCGCGCGGCGGGCAGCTTCAGCACGACGCCCGGCTGCAGATGCTTCGGCACCGGCACGTCGTTCAGTTGCGCGACGAGCGGCCAGTCGTCCGTGCCTTGCAGATAGCGGGCCGAGACGTCGTACAGCGTGTCGCCGCTGCGCGTCGTGTAGTCGACGGTCGCCACCGACCGGTTCTTAGCCGACTGCGCGGCGGCGTGCTGCGCCGCGAGCGCCGTCGCTGCGGCACAGCATGCCGTCAGCACGTACTTCGTCACGAACCCGCGCGCGCTCACTCCGCGTCCCCCTGCATCACGCGCTCGAGGCGATAGCCGTAGCCGTAGATCGGCGCGAGGCGGTAGCCGTTCTCCGGGCGCAGGCCGAGCTTCGTGCGCAGCATCGAGATATGCGTGTCCATCGTGCGCGACGGAATGTCGG
>NZ_JAFGYX010000109.1:0-497 GCF_017491625.1 Pseudomonas sp. 50_B | reverse complement strand
GCTGGGCGGCGAGCGCGATCTCGCGGCGATCGAGCAGCGCGCGCTCGCGCACCTCGCCGCGCGCGGCTGGAAGCCCGATTACGTGTCGATCCGCCGGCGCGCGAACCTCGTCGCGCCGAGCGCGGCGCACATCGAAGCGGGCGAGCCGCTCGTCGTGCTCACGGCCGCGAAGCTCGGCGCGACGCGCCTCATCGACCATCTGGAAATCTGACGGCCGGCCACGCAGCCGCCGCCTTTCGTCTGGTAGCACCAAGGGAGCCATCATGCAGCGCCACATGCTGAAATCGAAGATCCACCGCGCGGCGGTCACGCACTGCGAGCTGCATTACGAAGTCTCGTGCGCGATCGACGAGGACTTGCTCGAAGCGGCGAACATCGTCGAGAACGAGCGGATCGACATCTGGAACGTCAACAACGGCGAGCGCTTTTCGACGTACGCGATCAAGGGCGAGCGCGGCAGCGGGATGATTTCGCTGAACGGCTCGGCCGCGCTCGCC
>NZ_JAFGYX010000108.1:0-498 GCF_017491625.1 Pseudomonas sp. 50_B | reverse complement strand
CGCTTCCCCCGCCACCGGCGCGACGCCGCCGCGGGTCGGCGAGCAAATCCAGCGCCTGCGCAACGAGCGCAAGCTCACGCTCGACGATCTGTCGCGCGCCGCCGGCGTGTCGAAATCGATGCTGTCGGAGATCGAGCGCGACAAGGCGAATCCGACGACCGCCGTTGCCTGGCGGCTCACGAACGCACTCGGCATCAGCCTCGACGAGCTGTTCGCGCAACCGAAGGCACCCGAGACGATCCGCGTGGACGGCCCGCATGACATTCCGACGCTCGCCGGCCATGACGCGCAGTATCAATTGCGCGTCTGGGGGCCGATCGAACTCGCGGGCAAGTTCGAATGGTACGAGTTGACGCTGCCGGCGCACGGCGCGCTCGTATCGAACCCGCATGAACCGGGCACACGCGAGCACCTGACCGTGTTGAACGGCGCCGTCGAAATCGAAGCGGCGGGTACCGCGCGGCGGCTGAAGGCGGGCGACACCGCGCGCTACGCGGC
>NZ_JAFGYX010000107.1:0-498 GCF_017491625.1 Pseudomonas sp. 50_B | reverse complement strand
CTCTGGCTATTGCCGCTGCTTGGAATTGCACTAACGTCAATCCGTGGCCCTGCTGATATTTTTGCGGGAAATTACTGGGGTTGGCCGACCCAATGGCAGATCGTTGAGAACTATCGAGCAATTTTTTCAGAGACGCCTCTCGCACATTATCTCGTTAACACTTGCCTGATCACCATTCCATCAGTAATCGGCGCCGTGGCACTGAGTTGCATGGCTGGCTTTGCGCTTGGCATCTACCGTTTCAGATTGAACTTGCCGGTCTTCTTCCTTTTTTTGGCGGGCAACTTCGTGCCGTTTCAGATTCTGATGATTCCCGTACGTCTCATGAGCCTTCGGCTCGGGCTCTATAATTCCGTACCAGGCCTTGTGTTGTTCCATGTGGCCTTCAACACAGGCTTCTGTACGTTCTTTATGCGCAATTTCATTCGAGAACTACCGCGCGAGCTTATCGAGGCCGCGCGTATGGATGGCGCCAGCGAATTTCAAATCTTCTACAAA
>NZ_JAFGYX010000106.1:0-501 GCF_017491625.1 Pseudomonas sp. 50_B | reverse complement strand
CATAATGCCATAGGCGTTTGCGGCCCTTCGCCGCCAGCACCAGCCCGCCGATGCCGTACATGAGGGCAAACGCCGCCAGCGGCACGACGATCCACGGATCGAACGTCCAGCTCGGTGCCGCAGCCTCGGGCGCTACCCCATGCGCATGGATCGCAGGCGGCACCGACCAGGCAATGATGGCGAGGGCTATTTTTCGCATCCGGTCAACACCCATGCCGCGACGCCCTGCATCAGCATGGCGAAGGTGAAGATGCCGGCGGAGAGCGCACTGACAATCCCGCCGAAATGGGCATTGCTCTGCTCGGCGGCTCCGCCACCGACGCGGCGTGGAGACCACCAGGAATTGAGGCCCGACGCCGACGTGAACACCGCACCGACGAACGAGATGATGGCGGAGGAGTGCAGCTGCGAGCGGCAGTCAGCATAGGGCAGGATCTGCCCGAGCTGCATGTTCACGGCCCAGATCAACGGGGCGAACCACAGACCCGCCCAGACCGAGAG
>NZ_JAFGYX010000105.1:0-501 GCF_017491625.1 Pseudomonas sp. 50_B | reverse complement strand
ATCACATCTTCATCTTCAGACGGTAAGCTACTGGAGATCCCCTTCAATCCGGTGTATCGCAATTTTGCCAAAGGGTTGCAGGAAATAACCAGTTGGATCAATCAGAGATTGTGTTAAAAGTTTGCTAAATTTTATCGATTTGGTAAAACAGGTGCTTCACCTAAGGAGATCGTAATGACGTTACCGAGTGGGCATCCGAAAAGTAGATTGATCAAGAAATTCACCGCGCTTGGCCCGTACATCCGGGAAGGGCAGTGCGAAGATAATCGATTTTTTTTCGATTGTCTGGCTGTTTGCGTCAACGTGAAACCGGCCCCTGAGAAACGCGAGTTCTGGGGCTGGTGGATGGAACTGGAGGCGCAGGAAAAACGCTTCACGTATAGTTATCAGTTTGGTTTGTTTGATAAAGACGGTAACTGGACTGCGGTGCCGGTGAAAGAGACTGAAGTGGTAGAGCGACTGGAATACACCTTACGTGAATTCCATGAAAAATTACTTGGC
>NZ_JAFGYX010000104.1:0-501 GCF_017491625.1 Pseudomonas sp. 50_B | reverse complement strand
GTTCCGAATAGAGGCCGAGCGCGCGGATCGAGATGAGGCTGTCGCTCAGCGCCTTCGTCGCATAGAGCGCTTCCGAATCGCTCTCGCGGATGTAGCTGTCGAAATCGATGAAGTGGCCGAAGGCGAGGTAGCAGCCGAGCTGCACGATGAAGAACGTCGCGTGCACGTAGATCAGCGTTTCGCAGGTCCGTTCGAGCGAGCGCATCGCCAGCACGCCGCTCGCGAACAGCCAGAACGCGAGTGCGACGTAGGTCTGGATCAGCACGAACTTGACGAAGAAGTTCGCGTAGAAATCACCGAACGCCGATACGAGGAATGCGCTGCTCACGCTCAGCAGCCAGTACGCGACGATCGCGGGCAGGCGTTGCTGGCGTGCGAACAGCGTCGGCGCGCGCAACAGCGCGAGGAGCGCGAGCAGGGCATAGGCGGCGAAGGTCGCGCGCACGCTGAACGCGTTCAGCGAGAAGAAGCAGGCGCTGGCGGCGAAGAGCAGGGTGGGAA
>NZ_JAFGYX010000103.1:0-502 GCF_017491625.1 Pseudomonas sp. 50_B | reverse complement strand
CATCATGTGCCGGCTCGGTTACGGACCGCCACATAGCGCCGCCACGCCAGTCTCGCGCGGGTGTCGGGTGCGCTCGCCACTCGCCCTTCGCAGTCGACATACCGCGCCGGGCGCCCCGTGCGCCTGCCTCGCACTTGCACGCAGACGGAAACGGCCGCCACATTGGCCCAGTCGTCGACAGACAAGGCCGACGCGTCGGCCCATCGTGCAGCACCATATAGTCGATAGCGCAAACTCAAGCGTTCGACGCCTTCGACAAGCGGCTGCGCGATGCCGGGTCTGCCGCTGCCTTCGCAGTACAGTTCCGGTGCGCCCGTCGACGCGCTGACGCGCGCGTAAAAGCGGTTGACGATCAGCGGCTGCGTATCGGCCGCGCCGACGCCCTGGCCGAGGCAGTCCGTCGGCTGCCCGCTCGCCGTCGGCCATGTGGAGACGCCGTCTCCGACATAGCGGACGACGAGGCCGTCGGAGCGGCTCGCGAGCGGATCGCATGCGGTCTGAC
>NZ_JAFGYX010000010.1:0-252681 GCF_017491625.1 Pseudomonas sp. 50_B | reverse complement strand
CCTTTATTGTGGGGGCGGGGGCCAAGGTTGGTTCCAATGCGGTGGTGACCAAGGCGGTGCCGGCCGGAGCGACGGTGGTGGGCATTCCTGGGCGGATCATCATGAAGTCCAGCGACGAGCAGACGGCCAAGCGCAAGGCCATGGCGGAAAAACTCGGTTTCGATGCCTACGGTGTCGGCGAGGACATGCCGGATCCGGTGGCTCGGGCTATCGGGCAGTTGCTGGATCACCTGCAGGCAGTCGACGGTCGTCTGGAGGATATGTGTGGCGCTCTGAAGGATCTGGGCAGTGATTACTGTGCCAAGGATCTGCCTCAATTGCGTGAAGAAGACTTCGCTGAAGTCAAAGGCAAGGACGGCAGTCAGGTCGGCTGATGGCGCAAAACCGGCCCCCTCTGTGGGCCGGCTTGCTAGCGAAAGGACCTAATACCCTTTGAGTGACCCGCAGGTCAGGTGTTGCCATCCTGCTGTGCCATTACGTCGCAGACTTTGCTATGATTTGCGCGCTCTTTTGCGGGTAAACCCGACTAAAGTAGTTGGTCTTATAGTTGACTCGATTACTCGGGTATTGCATACTCGCGTCCATCCCGAAACTCCGTGGTACTTGTCCATGCGACTGACTACTAAAGGCCGATACGCCGTGACCGCCATGCTTGATCTGGCGTTGCACGCGCAACATGGCCCGGTCTCCCTGGCCGATATCTCTGAGCGCCAAGGCATCTCCCTGTCCTACCTCGAACAGCTTTTCGCCAAACTGCGCCGCAGTAACCTGGTGTCCAGCGTCCGGGGGCCTGGTGGCGGCTACCAGCTGTCCCGTGACATGCAGGGGATTCAGGTGGCTCAGGTGATCGATGCGGTGAATGAATCGGTCGATGCAACCAAATGCCAGGGGCTGGGTGATTGCCATGCCGGCGACACCTGCCTGACCCATCACCTGTGGTGCGACTTGAGCCTGCAGATTCACGAATTTCTGAGCGGTATCAGCTTGGCTGATCTTGTTACTCGCCGTGAGGTACAAGAAGTAGCCCAGCGTCAGGACCAGCGCCGTTGTAATGGCAAGGCGCCGCGCCTGGACAAGATTGAAGCGTCCGCCGTCGAATGACAGCCAAAGAGCTAGCGGCACGCCAGCCAGCCTGATTTAGGAGAGAGTCCATGAAATTGCCGATTTACCTTGATTACTCAGCGACCACGCCGGTCGATCCGCGTGTTGCGCAAAAAATGAGTGAATGCCTGCTGGTCGACGGAAACTTCGGTAACCCGGCGTCCCGCTCTCACGTGTTCGGCTGGAAGGCCGAAGAGTCGGTGGAGAATGCCCGTCGCCAAGTGGCCGACCTGGTTAACGCTGATCCGCGTGAAATCGTCTGGACCTCCGGTGCAACCGAGTCCGACAACTTGGCCATCAAGGGGGTCGCGCATTTCTATCACACCAAGGGCAAGCACCTGATTACCTCGAAAATCGAGCACAAGGCTGTCCTGGACACCATGCGCCAACTCGAGCGTGAAGGCTTTGAAGTGACTTACATCGAGCCAGGCGAAGATGGCTTGATCACTCCGGCCATGGTTGAAGCGGCCCTGCGTGACGACACCATCCTGGTTTCGATCATGCATGTGAACAACGAAATCGGCACCATCAACGACATTGCCGCCATCGGCGAGTTGACCCGCTCCAAAGGTATTCTGTTCCACGTCGACGGCGCTCAGTCCACCGGCAAGGTCGAAATCGACCTGCAGGCCCTGAAAGTCGACCTGATGTCCTTCTCTGCCCACAAGACCTACGGCCCTAAAGGCATTGGCGCGCTGTACGTCAGCCGCAAGCCTCGCGTGCGCCTGGAGGCCACCATGCACGGCGGCGGTCACGAACGCGGCATGCGTTCCGGCACCCTGGCCACTCACCAGATCGTCGGCATGGGCGAAGCCTTCCGCGTCGCCAAGGAAGACATGGTCGCCGAAAATGCGCGCATCAAGGCCCTGAGCGATCGCTTCTACAAGCAGGTTGAACACCTGGAAGAGCTGTATATCAATGGCAGCATGACGGCTCGTGTACCGCACAACCTGAACCTGAGCTTCAACTACGTTGAAGGCGAGTCGCTGATCATGGCCCTCAAGGATCTGGCAGTGTCTTCCGGTTCGGCCTGTACTTCGGCTTCGCTCGAGCCTTCGTACGTGCTGCGTGCCCTGGGCCGTAACGACGAGTTGGCTCACAGCTCGATCCGCTTCACCTTCGGCCGCTTCACCACCGAGGAAGAAATCGATTACGCGGCGCAGAAAGTCTGCGAAGCCGTTACCAAGCTGCGCGCTCTGTCGCCGCTGTGGGACATGTACAAAGATGGCGTCGATATCTCGAAGATCGAGTGGGCGGCGCACTGAATATAAGTCGCCGCACAGGGTTCTGTAGAGCGTCCCGATAACGGCGATTTGCAGAACCCAAGAGCGACTCTCTGATGAGTGAGGATTAAGAATCATGGCTTACAGCGAAAAGGTCATCGACCACTACGAGAACCCGCGCAACGTCGGCAAGATGAACGCGGAAGATCCGGATGTCGGCACCGGCATGGTCGGCGCTCCAGCCTGCGGCGACGTGATGCGCCTGCAGATCAAGGTCAACGAGCAGGGCATCATTGAAGACGCCAAGTTCAAGACTTATGGCTGCGGTTCCGCCATTGCTTCCAGCTCCCTGGCCACTGAGTGGATGAAGGGCAAGACGCTGGATGAAGCCGAAACCATCAAGAACACTCAGCTGGCTGAAGAGCTGGCCCTGCCTCCAGTGAAGATCCACTGCTCGGTTCTCGCCGAAGACGCCATCAAGGCCGCCGTTCGCGACTACAAGCAGAAGAAAGGCCTGATCTGATCGATCGGCTTTCACAGATTTGGCGACAAGTAAGGAGTCACGATGGCTATCAGCATGACAGAAGCGGCTGCTCAACACGTGCGACGCTCCCTCAATGGGCGCGGCAAGGGTGATGGGATTCGTCTGGGTGTTCGCACCACAGGCTGTTCCGGCCTTGCCTATGTGCTGGAGTTCGTCGACGAGATCGGCGAGGACGATCAGGTGTTCGAAAGTCACGGCGAGAAAGTGATCATCGACCCAAAGAGCCTGACCTATCTGGACGGCACCGAGCTTGATTTCGTCAAGGAAGGGTTGAACGAAGGCTTCAAGTTCAACAACCCCAACGTGCGCGGTGAATGTGGCTGCGGCGAAAGCTTCAACATCTGAGGCTTCTTGTGGGTACTCCTTGTCATTTCGCTTTATTTGAACTGCAACCGAGCTTCCGTCTGGATCTCGAGCAGTTGGCTGCGCGCTACCGTGAGTTGGCGCGTGGGGTTCATCCAGACCGTTTTGCCGATGCTTCCGAGCGCGAGCAACGTCTGGCCCTGGAGCAGTCGGCAAGCCTCAACGAGGCTTACCAGACCCTCAAGAGTCCGCCAAAGCGTGCTCGTTATCTTCTGGCCTTGAATGGCGGTGAGTTGCCGCTGGAAGTCACGGTGCATGATCCGGAGTTTCTTCTGCAGCAGATGCAATGGCGCGAAGAACTCGAAGACTTGCAGGACAGCGCCGACCTGGTTGGAGTGGCAGCATTCAAGCGTCGACTCAAGACTGCACAGGATGAACTGAACGAAAGCTTCGCAGCCTGTTGGGATGATGCAGCGCAACGCGAGCAGGCCGAACGCCTGATGCGGCGCATGCAGTTCCTCGACAAGCTCACCTACGAAGTGCGCCAGTTAGAAGAGCGCCTCGACGATTAACCCAGTGCCGCTCCGGTCGCACGCCTGATATACAGATAAGTCCAGATAAGCATGGCCCTACTGCAGATCGCCGAACCCGGCCAAAGTCCTCAACCGCACCAGCGTCGCCTGGCTGTGGGGATCGACTTGGGCACTACCAATTCGCTGGTCGCTGCCTTGCGCAGTGGTCTTTCCGAGCCTCTGGCTGACGCGCAGGGTCAGGTGATTCTGCCGTCGGCCGTGCGTTATCACGCCGACCGCGTCGAAGTGGGTGAATCCGCCCGCCTGGCTGCGTCCAGCGATCCCCTGAACACCGTGCTCTCGGTCAAGCGCCTGATGGGGCGCGGCCTGTCCGACGTCAAGCAATTGGGTGAGCAACTGCCTTATCGCTTCGTTGATGGTGAGTCGCATATGCCGTTCATCGAGACCATCCAGGGGCCGAAAAGCCCGGTGGAGGTATCGGCTGAAGTGCTCAAGGTCTTGCGTCAGCGTGCTGAGGCGGCCCTGGGGGGCGAGCTGGTAGGTGCGGTGATTACCGTTCCGGCCTATTTCGATGATGCCCAGCGTCAAGCCACCAAGGATGCGGCCAAACTGGCTGGCCTGAATGTGCTGCGCCTGCTCAACGAGCCGACCGCAGCTGCCGTGGCTTACGGTCTGGATCAGCACGCCGAGGGTGTGGTGGCGATCTATGACCTGGGCGGCGGTACCTTCGATATTTCCATCCTGCGCCTGACCGGCGGTGTCTTCGAGGTGCTGGCTACTGGTGGCGATACGGCCCTGGGTGGCGACGACTTCGATCACGCCATTGCCGGCTGGATCATCGAGGGCGCGGGCCTGTCCGCCGACCTGGACCCAGGCACCCAGCGCAATCTGTTGCAAACCGCCTGTGCGGCCAAGGAAGCCCTGACCAGTGCTGCATCCGTGGAAGTGGTGCATGGCGATTGGCGCGCCGCCCTGACTCGCGAGGCCTTCGACGCCCTGATCGAGCCTATGGTTGCCCGCAGCCTCAAGGCCTGCCGTCGTGCCGTTCGCGACTCCAATGTCGAGCTGGACGAAGTGCAGGCAGTGGTCATGGTGGGCGGTTCGACCCGCGTGCCGCGTGTGCGTGAAGCGGTGGCTGAAATGTTTGGTCGCCAGCCGTTGACCGAGATCGATCCGGATCAAGTGGTGGCCATTGGTGCCGCGATCCAGGCCGATACCCTCGCGGGCAACAAGCGCGAAGGGGGTGAATTGCTGCTGCTGGACGTGATTCCGCTGTCGTTGGGGTTGGAAACCATGGGCGGGCTGATGGAGAAGGTGATTCCGCGTAACACCACCATCCCGGTTGCCCGTGCCCAGGACTTCACCACCTACAAGGATGGCCAGACGGCCATGATGATTCATGTGCTGCAGGGCGAGCGCGAGCTGATCAGTGACTGCCGCTCCCTGGCGCGCTTCGAGCTGCGTGGCATCCCGCCGATGGTGGCCGGTGCCGCGAAGATTCGCGTGACCTTCCAGGTCGACGCCGATGGCCTGCTCAGTGTCTCTGCCCGAGAGCTGGGTTCGGGTGTTGAAGCCAGCATTCAGGTCAAGCCGTCCTACGGCCTGACCGACGGCGAAATCGCCAAGATGCTCAAGGACTCCTTCCAGTACGCCGGTGACGACAAGGTGGCCCGCGTGCTGCGTGAGCAGCAGGTTGATGCCCAGCGCCTGATCGAGGCTGTGCAGGGCGCCCTGGATGCTGACGGTGACCGCCTGCTGGACGCTGAAGAGCGCATGGTCATCGAACTGCAGATGCAGGAGCTGAGTGAATTGATGCGTGGTACCGATGGTTACGCCATCGAGCAGCAGACCAAGCGTCTGTCGCAAGTGACCGATGCCTTTGCTGCCCGCCGCCTGGATTCGACGGTGAAAGCCGCGTTGGCGGGGCGCAACCTGAATGAAATCGAGGAATAACTGATGCCGCAGATCATTTTTCTGCCACACGCCGTGTTCTGCCCGGACGGTCTGGTTGTCGAGGTCGAGCCTGGTGTTTCGGTACTCGACGTGGCCCACGACAACCACATCGAGATCGAGAGCGCCTGCGGCGGCGTCTGCGCCTGCACTACCTGCCACTGCATCATTCGTGAAGGGTTTGACTCGCTGAACGAAGCCGACGAGCTGGAAGAAGACTTGCTGGACAAGGCCTGGGGCCTGGAAGCACAGTCGCGCCTGTCGTGCCAGGCCATCGTTGGCGATGAAGACCTGACCGTTGAAATTCCCAAGTACTCACTCAACCATGCCGCCGAAGCGCCGCACTGATTCAAGGAGGCGTCATGAGTCTGAAGTGGGTTGATGTACTGGAAATCGCGATCCAGCTGGCTGATTCCAAGCCGGATGTGGATCCGCGTTATGTGAACTTTGTCGACTTGCACCAATGGGTTCTGGCACTGCCAGAGTTCAGCGACGATCCGGCTCGCGGAGGCGAGAAGGTTCTTGAAGCAATTCAGGCCGCCTGGATCGACGAAGCGGACTGAATCCGCGGGCTACGCAGTTAGGCAATCCCTATAAACCCGCGTATAATTCGCGGGTTTAATTTTTCGCTTTAATCACCGTTTCTGGAGTTACACCATGGCTGTTCAACGTACTTTCTCCATCATCAAGCCTGACGCTGTTGCAAAAAACGTTATCGGCAAGATCGTTTCCCGTTTTGAAGAAGCCGGCCTGCGCGTTGTAGCTTCGAAAATGAAGCAACTGTCCAAGGCTGAAGCTGAAGGCTTCTACGCTGAGCACAGCGAGCGTGGCTTCTTCGGCGAACTGGTTGCCTTCATGACTTCCGGCCCAGTTGTTGTTCAGGTTCTGGAAGGCGAAAACGCCATTGCTCGCAACCGTGAGCTGATGGGCGCTACCAACCCTAAAGAAGCTGCTGCCGGCACCATCCGTGCTGACTTCGCCGAGTCCATCGACGCCAACGCCGTTCACGGTTCGGACTCCGAAGCTGCCGCTGCTCGCGAAATCGCTTACTTCTTCGCAGCTACTGAAGTAACCGCTCGCTGAGTAAGGCTGGCGAGTGAGGGGTGAGACCATGACTACATCGATCGGCAAAACTAACCTGTTGGGGTTGACTCAACCGGAAATGGAGAAATTCTTCGACTCAATCGGGGAGAAGCGTTTCCGTGCCGGTCAGGTAATGAAATGGATTCACCACTTTGGCGTCGATGATTTCGACGCCATGACGAATGTCGGCAAGGCTTTGCGCGAGAAGCTCAAGGCCGTTGCCGAGATTCGCGGTCCGGAAGTGGTCAGCGAGGACATCTCCAGCGACGGCACCCGCAAATGGGTGGTGCGCGTGGCGTCCGGCAGCTGCGTCGAGACCGTGTACATTCCCCAGGGCAAGCGCGGCACTCTGTGCGTTTCGTCCCAGGCAGGCTGTGCCCTGGATTGCAGTTTCTGCTCCACCGGCAAGCAAGGCTTCAATAGCAACCTCACCGCCGCCGAAGTCATCGGCCAGGTGTGGATTGCCAACAAATCCTTTGGCAGCGTCCCGGCAACCGTCGACCGTGCCATCACCAACGTGGTGATGATGGGCATGGGTGAGCCGCTGCTGAACTTCGACAACGTCATCGCCGCCATGCACCTGATGATGGACGACCTGGGCTACGGCATTTCCAAGCGCCGTGTGACCCTGTCCACCTCCGGCGTGGTGCCGATGATCGATGAGCTGGCCAAGCACATCGACGTGTCCCTGGCGTTGTCCCTGCACGCACCCAACGATGCGCTGCGCAACCAGTTGGTGCCGATCAACAAGAAGTACCCGCTGAAGATGCTCCTGGAGTCCTGCCAGCGCTACATGTCCTCCCTGGGCGAGAAGCGCGTGCTGACCATCGAGTACACCCTGCTCAAGGACGTCAACGACAAGCTGGAACACGCGGTTGAGATGATCGAGTTGCTCAAGGACATTCCTTGCAAGATCAACCTGATCCCGTTCAACCCGTTCCCTCATTCCGGTTACGAGCGTCCGAGCAACAACGCCATTCGTCGTTTCCAGGACCAACTGCATCATGCCGGTTTCAATGTCACCGTGCGTACGACTCGCGGTGAAGACATCGATGCCGCCTGCGGTCAGTTGGTCGGGCAGGTGCTGGACCGCACCCGCCGTAGCGAACGCTATATCGCCGTGCGTGAGCTGAGCGCCGACGCCGATATGCCGCAAAGCGCCGCGACCCGTACCTGAGAGAGGATCTCCATGACCCTGCGCTTCGCGCTGCTCCTGCTTGTTGCCAGTCTCTGTGCTGGCTGTGTTCTGTCGGGTGATTCCAGTCCGATGAACACCAGCAAGGGCCGTGATGAGGCGCGCGAGGCCTACGTACAGCTGGGCCTGGGGTATCTGCAGCAGGGGATGAGCGAAAGGGCCAAGGTGCCGTTGAAAAAGGCCCTGGAGCTGGCGCCTGCCGATGCTGATGCCAACGCCGCCCTGGCGCTGGTGTTCCAGGCCGAGATGGAGCCTGCGCTGGCCGATGAGCACTTTCGCCAAGCCCTGGCGGCCCGTCCGGACAGTGCGCGTATCCTCAACAACTACGGCAGCTTCCTGTTCGAAGAAAAACGTTACAAAGAGGCTTATCAGCGCTTCGAGCAGGCCGCTGCTGATACTCTGTACCCCGAGCGTTCCCGGGTGTTCGAAAACCTCGGTATGACCGCTTCCAAGCTGGGCCAGCGTGAGCTGGCCCAACTGCAACTGGAAAAAGCCCTGCGCCTGAATCACCAACAGCCCCGCGCATTGCTGGAAATGGCTGAGTTGTCTTACGAAGACAGGCATTATGTGCCCGCGCGCGACTATTACGATCGTTTTAGCCTGCTCGGCGAGCAAAATGCACGTAGTCTATTGCTCGGCGTTCGGCTGGCAACGGTGTTCGAAGATCGCGACAAGGCCGCCAGTTACGGCCTGCAACTAAAACGACTTTATCCCGGTACGCCGGAATATCAGCAATACCTGTCGGAGCAATGATGAAAGCGGCGCATCCCGAAGTTCAAGCAGTGACTCGCGTAAACCCCGGTGAGACCCTGCGTCAGGCCCGCGAAAGCAATGGTTGGTCGCTGGCTGAAGTGGCCCACAAGCTCAACCTCACCGTGAGCTCCCTGAGCAATCTAGAAGCCGGCGCGTTCGACAAACTGCCAGGGCATACCTTTGCTCGGGGCTATATCCGTGCCTACGCCAAATTGCTGGGCATGGACCAGGCCATCCTGGTACAGGAATTCGATCAATACACCGGTACCGACTCCCAAGGCAGCAGCGTTCATGCCCTGGGTCGTATCGAAGAGCCGGTACGGGTTTCCCACACCATCCTGCGCATCGTCAGCTTGCTGCTGTTGGTGGCCGTGGTGGGTGGCGGTTTCATCTGGTGGCAGGATCAGTCCTCCTTGCGCGGCAAGGAGCCGATCTCCTTGAGTCCCGAGCACGTTGAGGTTGAGGGTGCCGACGGCACCACGCAGATCCATCCAATCGACGAACCGGAAGACCAGGCCGTCGCCGAAGGTCAGAGCGAAGCCCAGGACAACGCCGCGCAAACTCAGAGCCTGGCTGCCGCTGAGGCGCCTGCCAATCCAGTGGCGCCTGCAACGTCGGCTCCGATTGCGACCCCTGCGACTCCGACCGCTCCTGCGCATGCTGCCCCGGCTGTTGCGCCGGTTGTCAGCGCACCTGCAGTTCAGGCGCCGGTTCCGGCTGTCGTACCCGCTACGCCAGCGAATCCTGCCACTGCAGCGGCGCCTACCTCTCCGGTTGCCGGGGCGGGCCAGGTGCAGATCCAGTTCAGTGCCGATTGCTGGGCCCAGGTCATCGATGGCAATGGCAAGATTCTGCTCAGTGCCCTGAAGCGCAAGGGTGAAACGGTCGATGTTAGCGGCAAGCCGCCATTTGCCGTACGTCTGGGGTATGCCCGTGGCGCACAAATTTCTTACAACGGTCAGGCGGTGGATATCGCCCCGTTCACCAGTGGCGAGACCGCTCGCCTGAAGTTAGGTCAATAAGTCATGCACGGCGAATCTCCAATCAAACGTCGCGAGTCCCGCAAGATCTGGGTCGGCTCGGTACCGGTCGGTGGCGATGCCCCGATTGCGGTGCAGAGCATGACCAACAGCGACACCAACGACGTGGCTGCAACCGTCGCCCAGATCAACCGCCTTGAAGCTGCCGGTGTCGACATCGTGCGGGTCTCGGTACCGGACATGGACGCCGCCGAAGCGTTCGGCCGCATCAAGCAGCAGGTCAAGGTGCCGCTGGTGGCCGACATTCACTTCGACTACAAGATCGCCCTGCGCGTAGCCGAGCTGGGTGTGGATTGCCTGCGGATCAACCCCGGCAACATCGGTCGCGAAGACCGGGTGCGTGCGGTGGTGGATGCCGCCCGTGACCGCGGAATTCCGATCCGTATCGGGGTCAACGCCGGCTCCCTGGAAAAAGATCTGCAGAAAAAGTACGGCGAACCGACTCCAGCAGCGCTGGTTGAGTCGGCACTGCGCCACGTCGAGCACCTTGAACGCCTGAATTTCCAGGACTTTAAGGTCAGCGTGAAGGCGTCCGACGTGTTTATGGCCGTCGAAGCCTATCGCTTGCTGGCCAAGGAAATCATCCAGCCTCTGCACCTGGGGATCACCGAAGCCGGCGGATTGCGTTCAGGCACGGTGAAATCCGCCGTCGGCCTCGGTATGCTGCTGGCCGAAGGCATTGGCGATACCATTCGCATCTCGTTGGCGGCCGACCCGGTCGAGGAAGTGAAGGTCGGCTACGACATTCTCAAGTCCCTGCACCTGCGTTCCCGTGGCATCAACTTCATCGCTTGCCCGAGCTGCTCGCGGCAGAATTTCGATGTGGTGAAAACCATGAACGAACTGGAAGGGCGCCTGGAAGACTTGCTGGTGCCGTTGGATGTCGCGGTGATCGGTTGTGTGGTCAACGGCCCGGGTGAAGCCAAAGAGGCGCATATCGGCCTGACCGGTGGTACGCCGAATCTGATCTACATCGACGGCAAGCCTGCGCAGAAACTGACCAATGACAATCTGGTGGACGAGCTTGAAAAGCTGATCCGGCAGAAGGCGGCCGAAAAGGTCGAAGCCGACGCAGCGCTTATCGCTCGCGGCTAACCGAACGTATTTAAGGATTTTTTGTGAGCAAGTCTCTGCAAGCCATTCGTGGCATGAATGACATCCTGCCCGAGCAGACCCCCCTGTGGCGTTATTTCGAGGGCACTGTGGCGCGTCTGCTGGATAACTACGGTTACAAGCAGATCCGCATGCCGATCGTCGAGTTCACCGAGCTGTTCAAGCGCTCCATTGGCGAAGTGACCGACATCGTCGAAAAAGAGATGTACACCTTCGAAGACCGCAACGGTGATTCCCTGACCCTGCGTCCGGAAGGCACTGCGGCGTGCGTCCGCGCTGTACTCGAGCACGGCATCACTGGCGGTGGCCAGGTGCAGAAGCTCTGGTACATCGGCCCGATGTTCCGTCACGAGCGCCCTCAGAAAGGCCGTTATCGCCAGTTCCACCAGATTGGTTGCGAGGTTTTCAACCTCGACGGTCCGGACATTGATGCTGAACTGATCGTGCTGACCTGGCGCCTGTGGGGCGAGCTGGGCATCCGTGATGCGGTCAAGCTCGAACTCAACAGCCTGGGCACTGCTGAGGCCCGCGCACGTTATCGCGACGCGCTGGTGGCGTTCCTGTCGGCGCGCATGGACAAGCTGGACGAAGACAGCCAGCGTCGCCTGAAGACCAACCCTCTGCGCGTGCTCGATACCAAGAATCCGGACACTCAAGCCGTACTGGTGGACGCGCCCAAGCTGGCCGACTACCTGGATGAAGAGTCCCGTGTGCACTTCGAGGGGCTCAAGGCCCGTCTGGACGCCGCGGGTATCCCTTATGTGATCAACCCGAAGCTGGTGCGCGGGCTGGATTACTACAGCAAGACCGTTTTCGAATGGGTCACCGACAAACTCGGCGCCCAGGGTACTGTGTGTGCCGGCGGCCGTTACGACGGTCTGGTCGAGCAAATGGGTGGCAAACCTACACCGGGTGTTGGCTTCGCCATGGGGATCGAACGCCTGGTGCTGCTGCTGGAAACCCTGGAGCAGATCCCGCAAGAAATCTCGCGCCAGGTCGACGTTTACCTCTGCGCCTTCGGGGAGGCTGCCGAACTGGCCGCACTGGCGCTGAGTGAGCGCGTTCGAGACCAATTGCCGAACCTGCGTCTGCAGATCAATGCCGGTGCCGGCAGCTTCAAGAGCCAATTTAAGAAGGCCGACAAGAGCGGTGCGCTGTACGCGCTGATCCTTGGTGACGACGAACTGGCCCAGCAAGTGGTAGGTTTCAAACCCCTGCGTGGCCAGGGTGAACAACAAAGCATTGCCTGGGATGCGCTCGCCGCGCACCTGGCCACCTGCATCGTGCAGGGTTGAAGCTGTCAAACAGCCGATTTAGCGAATAAGGAGTATTGGGGTGTCGAGTACCGAAGATGAACAGCTGGCGGAATTGAAAGACTGGTGGCAGCGCAACGGCAAACCCCTGGTGACTGGCGGCCTGCTGGCCTTGGTTATCGTGTTCGGCTGGCAGGCCTGGCACAAGTATCAGAACAATCAGTCGCAAGGTGCTTCGGTGCTCTATCAGCAACTGCTGGAAACCACCCTGACGCCAGATGGCAAGCCTGACGCCGCCCGGGTTGCAGACCTGGCCGGCAAGCTCAACAGCGAGTTCGGCGGTACTGCCTACGCGCAATACGGCAACCTGTTCGTGGCCAAGGTAGCCGTGGACACCGGCAAGCTGGACGACGCAGCGGCGCAGCTCAAAGCAGTGCTCGACAAGCCGGCGAGCCCGGCTCTGGGTGAAGTGGCGCGCCAGCGTCTGGCCCAGGTGCTGGCGGCGCAGAACAAGGCTGACGAGGCCTTGAAGCTGCTCGAGGGTGATGCCGACAAGGCGTTCCTGGCGACCCGCGAAGAACTCAAGGGTGATCTGCTGGTCCAGTTGGGCCGTGTGGATGAGGCCCATGCGGCATACCAAAAAGCCAAGGCGGCGCTCTCGGATGAGGCGGCGGTCGGTGGCTTACAAATCAAGCTGGACGACCTGGCCAAAGGGGATGCATGACGTGATCCGTTGGAAACATGCAGCATTGCTGGCTCTGGCCTTGTTGGCCGCGGGTTGCAGCAGCAACAGCAAGAAAGAACTGCCGCCGGCTGAACTGGTCGACTTCAAAGAAGAAGTGGTCCTGCAGAAGCAGTGGAGCCGTTCGATCGGTGACGGTCAGGGCGAAACCTACAACATGCTGGTGCCGGCGATCGATGGTGACACCATCTATGCCGCCGACGTCACTGGCGTTGTGGTTTCCATGGATCGCATGAATGGCGACGTCAAATGGAAGAAAGATCTCGAACTGCCTGTTTCCGGCGCCGTCGGCGTGGGTTACGGCCTGGTCATGATCGGCACTCTGAAAGGCGAAGTGGTTGCCCTGGATGCTTCCAGCGGTGAAGAGAAGTGGCGCTCCCGGGTCACCAGTGAAGTGCTGGCTCCGCCGGCGACCAACGGTGACGTGGTCGTGGTCCAGACTCAGGATGACCGGGTGATTGGCCTCGATGCCAGCACCGGCAACCAGCTCTGGCTCTACGACAGCACTCCAGCGGTACTGACCCTGCGGGGCACCAGTGCGCCGTTGGCCACCAACCGTCTGGCCCTGGCCGGTCTCTCCACTGGCAAGGTGGTGGCGCTGGATATCCGCAACGGCGTGCCGGTGTGGGAGCAGCGTGTCGCTATTCCACAAGGCCGTTCCGAGCTGGATCGGGTAGTGGACATCGACGGCGGCTTGCTGCTGTCCGGCGGTACCCTGTACGTCGCCAGCTATCAGGGACGTGTGGTTGCCCTGGACCTGGAGAGCGGTCGTCCGCTGTGGCAGCGTGACGCTTCCAGCTATGCCGGTGTGGCGCAAGGTTTTGGCAGCGTCTATGTCAGCCTGTCGTCGGGCACCGTGGAAGGCGTGGACGAGCGTTCGACTACGGCCCTGTGGAGCAACGACTCCCTGGCCCGTCGTCAACTGTCGGCCCCGGAAGTCTTCTCCAGCTACGTAGCGGTGGGCGACCTGGAAGGTTACCTGCACCTGCTGAGTCAGGTGGACGGTCGTTTCGTCGGCCGTACCCGCATCGATAGCGACGGCCTGCGCGCTCGTCCGCTGGTGGTGGGCGACATGATTTATGTGTATGGCAACAGCGGCAAACTGGAAGCCCTGACCATCAAGTAATGGTTTGACTATGCTTGGGGTTGATTCCCCAAGCGGCCTTGTCTCGACAAGGTTCGCAGCACTTCAAGGTGCTGCCCCGAGCACCAGCCGCTGCCTCGCAGCGGCTTTTGTATTTTCGCAATTAACGCAGTGGAGAGCCGCATGGTTCCCGTAATCGCCCTGGTGGGCCGACCTAACGTCGGCAAGTCCACCTTGTTCAACCGCCTGACTCGGACTCGCGACGCCATTGTTGGCGACCTGTCCGGTCTGACCCGTGATCGCCAATACGGTGAGGCCAAGTGGCAAGGGCGTACCTATATTCTGATCGACACCGGTGGTATTTCCGGTGACGAACATGGCATGGATGAAAAGATGGCCGAGCAGTCGCTGCTGGCCATCGAAGAAGCTGATGTGGTGTTGTTCCTGGTGGACGCCAAGGCCGGGTTTACCGCGGCCGACCAGATGATTGGCGAACACCTGCGCAAACGTAACAAGACCTCCTATGTGATCGCCAACAAGGTCGATAACATCGACCCGGACATGGCCCGCGCCGAGTTCGCGCCACTGGGTATGGGCGACGCGATTCCAATCGCTGGTGCTCATGGCCGCGGCATCACCCAGATGCTGGAAATCGCCCTGAGCGAGTTCCCCAAGGATGACGCCGACGAGCCGGAAGAAGGCGAGGAAGAGATCGTCGCCGAAGGCGAGGAAGCCAAGCGCATTCCTGGTCCGAGCGAGAAAGACGGGATCAAGATCGCCATCATCGGCCGCCCCAACGTGGGTAAATCCACGCTGGTCAACCGCATGCTCGGTGAAGACCGGGTCATCGTCTACGACCAGCCCGGCACCACCCGCGACAGTATCTACATCCCGTTCGAGCGTAACGACGAGAAGTACACGCTGATCGACACCGCCGGTGTGCGCAAGCGCGGCAAGATCCACGAGGAAGTTGAAAAGTTCTCGGTGGTCAAAACCCTGCAAGCGATCAAAGACGCCAACGTGGTGATCTTTGTCATGGACGCCCGAGAAGGGGTGGTGGACCACGACTTGAACCTGCTGGGCTTCGCCCTGGAAGCCGGTCGGGCCTTGGTGATCGCCCTGAACAAGTGGGACGGCATGCAGCCAAGCGAGCGCGACTATGTGAAGACCGAGCTGCAGCGCCGGTTGTTCTTCGTCGACTTCGCCGATATCCACTTCATCTCGGCCTTGCACGGAACCGGCGTGGGCAACCTCTACCATTCGGTGCAGAACTCCTTCAAGTCGGCGGTGACCCGCTGGCCGACCAGCCGCCTGACGCAGATTCTCGAAGACGCCGTTGGCGAGCACGCGCCGCCCATGGTCAACAACCGTCGGATCAAGCTGCGCTACGCCCACTTGGGTGGTGCCAACCCGCCGCTGATCGTGATCCACGGCAACCAGGTGGAGAAGGTGCCCAAGTCCTACGTGCGTTATCTGGAAAACACCTACCGTCGTGTACTGAAGTTGGTGGGCACGCCAATTCGCATCGAGTTCAAGGGTGGCGAGAACCCGTACGAGGGCAACAAGAACACGCTGACCGACCGCCAGGTCAACAAGAAGCGTCGCTTGATGTCGCACCACAAGAAGGCCGACAAGAAGCGCCGCGACAAGCGCTGAGCGACCGGGATTTGTGTGGGTAAGAGGGCGCTTTATGCGCCCTTTTTCATGCCCGGTGTTTGGGCTATTCTCGGGACCTCCCGCGCCGTCGTAGAGCCGGGTGTTCAGCAGGGAATCCTCATGATCACCAGTAAGCTGCCGAATGTCGGCACCACCATCTTCACGCAGATGTCCCAGCTCGCGGTTGAAACCGGAGCGCTCAATCTGTCCCAGGGCTTCCCTGATTTCGAGGGTCCCCAAGCCTTGCGTGACGCTGTTGGACGGCATATCGCCAATGGCCACAACCAATACGCCCCCATGACCGGATTGCCGGCCTTGCGCCAACAGGTGGCGGCGAAAATCGCTCGCAGCTATGGCGTCGAGGTCAATGCCGACAGCGAAGTGACCATCACCCCGGGCGCCACCCAGGCCATTTTCTGTGCCATCCAGGCGGTGATTCAGCGCGGTGACGAGGTCATCGTTTTCGATCCCTGTTACGACAGTTATGAGCCGGCAGTGGAACTGGCCGGCGGCCGTTGTGTGCATGTGCAACTGGGCCTTGATGACTTTGCCATCGACTGGCAGAAACTTGGCGAAGCCCTGAGTCCGCGTACACGGATGATCATTCTCAACACGCCGCACAACCCCAGTGGAGCCTTGATCAGCCGTGCCGAACTGGATCAACTGGCAGCGCTGATCCGTGATCGCGACATCTACCTGGTCAGCGATGAGGTTTATGAGCATCTGGTGTTTGACGGTGTCCCCCATGTCAGCGTTTTGGCCCACGAGGAGCTGTATCCGCGGGCTTTCGTCGTCAGCTCCTTCGGCAAGACCTATCACGTGACCGGCTGGAAGACCGGTTATGTCGTAGCGCCACCGGCCTTGAGTGCCGAGCTGCGCAAGGTGCATCAATATGTCAGCTTCTGCGGCGTGACCCCTTTGCAGTACGCTCTGGCGGACTTCATGGCCGAATGCCCGGAACATGTCGAGCAGCTACCGGCCTTCTACCAGGCCAAGCGTGATCTGTTCTGCGACTTGCTGAGCCCTTCGCGCTTCAGCTTTACCCGGGTGGCCGGCACCTACTTTCAACTGGTGGACTATTCGCAGATTCGTCCAGACTTGAATGACGTCGACATGGCAACCTGGATGACCCGCGAACACGGCGTGGCAGCCATTCCGGTGTCGGTGTTCTATCAGCAGCCGCCCCAGGGGCAGCGTCTGGTACGTCTGTGTTTTGCCAAGCGCGAGGAGACGCTGCGTCAGGCAGCGGAGAAACTATGCGTGATCTGAGTGCGTTACCCGATCTGAATCTGGCATTGATCCAGACCACCCTGGCCTGGCATGACCGCCAGGCCAATTTCGAGCATTTCGAGCAGTTGCTGGAGCAGGCCCGCGGTGCGGATCTGATCATCCTCCCGGAAATGTTCACCACCGGTTTCTCCATGGAGTCCAGCACCCTGGCTGAGGCGGAGAACGGCCCCACCAGCAAATGGCTGCGCTGCCAGGCGAAGAAGCTCGATGCGGTGATCACTGGCAGTGTGATCATCCAGGCGGCGGACGGCAGCCATCGCAACCGCCTGTTGTGGGCGCGTCCCGACGGTGAAGTCTGGCATTACGACAAGCGCCACCTGTTCCGCATGGCCGGCGAGCACAATCACTTCACCCCAGGTGAGCGCCAGGTACAGTTCGAACTCAAGGGGTGGCGGATTCGTCCGCTGATCTGCTACGACCTGCGTTTTCCGGTGTGGAGCCGCGATGCCCAGGACACTGATCTGCTGCTGTACACCGCCAACTGGCCCGGGGCTCGGCGGCTGCACTGGAACCGCTTGTTGCCGGCCCGAGCCATTGAAAACCTGTGTTATGTCGCTGCGGTGAACCGGGTAGGTACCGACGGCAAGGGCTTTGCGTATACCGGTGACAGCCAGGTGTTGGACTACCAGGGCGAGACCCTGCTCAGTGCCGGTGAGGCGGATGGGGTGTTCCAGGTACGTTTGAGCGCCGGCGAGTTGGCGGCCTATCGAGCACGCTTTCCCGCGAATCTCGACGCCGATACCTTCATGTTCACCTAGAAGGATTGGGCGCGGCAGCACACTTTTTTACAGGTTGCCGATATCAAGCTTCAGGGATGAAAGCCGATAGGACGGACATTCAGGAGGAATCACTCATGACTACCATCAATGCCAATGTCGTCAATCCTTACCCGCTGTCCGCGCCGAAAGCCAAGACGGGGGAAGCCGAAGACACCAGCACCAGCCCGCTGGCGCCGGTGGCTGAAAACAAGGACGCCGAAGACCAGGAGCTGCGAGTCAACTCTGCGGATGCCAGTATCGATGCGGTGAAAGGCGGAGGCGATCCGGTCAAGCAGTTGCAGAAGCAGATCGAACAGACCCAGAAGATCCTGGCACAGCAACAGGCGCAATTGGCCGGTGTCGAGAAGGGGCAGGCCAGCGATGAGCAGAAAGTCCAGCAAGTGATGGAGATCCAGACCCAGATCGCCGTAACCAACAGCACCTTGCAAGTGTTGCAGGCAGCCTTGTTGCAGGCCATGTTCAGCGTCGATGTGCATGCCTGAGTTAGCTCAAGGCCAGATACAAAAAGGCCCCGAGGAGCAGAACTCCCCGGGGCCTTTTTTATCAGGGCTGCTTAAGCGGCCTTGGCTTCCTGCTCGCTCAGGGAGCGGTTCAGGGCACTGAACAGCGCCTTGAAGCTGGCAGTGGTGATGTTTTCGTCGATACCAACACCGTGGACCGCACGTTCACCGTTGACCCGCAGTTCGATGTAGGCCGCCGCCTTGGCGTTGGTGCCCGCACCAATGGCGTGTTCGTTGTAGTCCATGATCTCTACAGGAATCGGCAGACCGGCCACCAGGGCTTCCAGGGCGCCATTGCCCTTGCCGCGCCAGCTCAGGTTGGTTTCGCCCTGGCCCTTGCTCGACACTTCCACTTCCACGGCGCTGTGGCCGTTTTCTTCCTGCAGGCGATGGCTGACCAGCGCGTACGGAGTGTTGGCCTGCAAGTATTCGCTGTGCAAAAGCGCGTGGATTTGCTGGGCGGTCATCTCCAGACCCAGGCGGTCGGTTTCACGTTGCACCACCTGGCTGAACTCGATCTGCATGCGGCGCGGCAAGCTGATGCCGTATTCCTGTTCCAGCAGGTAGGCGATACCGCCTTTGCCCGACTGACTGTTGACGCGGATGACCGCCTCGTAGCTGCGACCGATGTCGGCCGGGTCGATCGGCAAGTACGGCACTTCCCACAAGCCGTCGGCTTTCTGCTGGGCGAAGCCCTTGCGGATCGCGTCCTGGTGGGAGCCGGAGAAGGCGGTGTGGACCAGGTCACCGACATATGGGTGACGTGGGTGCACGGCAATCTGGTTGCACTCTTCCACCACTTTGCGCACGCCGTCGATATCGGAAAAGTCCAGCTCCGGATCGACGCCCTGGGTATAGAGGTTCAAGGCCACGGTGACCAGGTCGACGTTGCCGGTACGTTCGCCGTTGCCGAACAGGCAGCCTTCGACACGGTCGGCGCCCGCCATCAGGCCCAACTCGGTGGCGGCTACGCCAGTGCCACGGTCGTTGTGGGTGTGCAGGCTGATGAGCACGCTGTCACGACGGTTGATGTGGCGGCAGAACCACTCGATCTGGTCGGCATAGATATTGGGTGTCGCCACTTCAACGGTGGCCGGCAGGTTGAGGATCACCTTGTTGGTCGGCGTCGCGTTCCAGACTTCCACCACGGCGTCGCAGACTTCCTTGGCGAACTCCAGTTCGGTGGCGCTGAAGGTTTCTGGGGAGTATTCGAACTGCCATTGGGTTTCCGGCTGCTGGGCGGCGTATTTGACGAACAGCTTGGCCGCGTTCACCGCGATTTCTTTCACGCCGGCCTTGTCCTGGTTGAAGACAATGCGGCGGAACGAAGGGCTGGTGGCGTTGTACAGGTGGACGATGGCTTTCTTGGCGCCACGCAAGGATTCGAAGGTGCGGGCGATCAGGTCTTCACGGGCCTGGGTCAGCACCTGGATGGTGGTGTCGTCCGGGATGTGGCCGCCTTCGATCAGGGTGCGCACGAAGTCGAAGTCGGTTTGCGAGGCGGCAGGGAACGAAGCCTCGATCTCTTTTACGCCAACGGCCACCAGGGTCTTCCAGAAACGCAGCTTCTTGACCGCATCCATCGGCTCGATCAGCGACTGGTTGCCATCACGCAAGTCCGAGCTGCACCAGATCGGCGCGCGGGTGATGGTTTTCGACGGCCAGGTGCGGTCCGGCAAGTTGATGGTCGGGAACGCGCGGTACTTGGAGGAGGGGTCTTTGAGCATGGTCATGGAGAAATCCTTATGGTCCGGGCCGAAAAGAGGCGGCCTACCGGTGAGTCAAGAGTGCAGTGTTGACGCAGGGGGATGAGGCACCGCGATTCAGCCTGGCAGTCGTGCGCTGACGAGGCAGAGGCTCCGGTGTTGACGACGCTGAATGAGGGTGTGAGAGGTTTTCATGTGCTCAACCCTAACCACTGAGGTGAGAGATGGCAAGCAGTCGAAAAAAATTGAGAGGAATACTCGAAATCGAATCTATATCGAGATTTTATGCTGCCTATTCTTTGAAAGAATACTAACGATTGCGCAGTCGTGATGGGCTGCGCAATTCTCAGGGGAGGCCGGCTTGCCGGCGACTAGGGCTCGGGATCAGGGCTGAAACGCCCCGATAAAGATTGCCGGATCGACCCGGGCATCGTTCAGGCTGATATTCCAGTGCATGTGTGGGCCGGTAGCGCGTCCGGTCGCCCCCACCTTGCCGACGACTGCCCCGCGAGCCAGGGACTGACCCACCTTCACGTCAATCTTCGACATGTGGCAGAACATGCTGATAAAGCCCTGGCCGTGGTCGACGAACACCGTGTTGCCATTGAAAAAGTAGTTGCCGGTCAGGATCACCTTGCCGGCTGCCGGAGTCTTGATCGGTGTGCCTGCCGGCACTGCGAAGTCCAGGCCGGCGTGGGGATTGCGCTCCTCGCCGTTGAAGAACCGGCGCACTCCGAACTTGCTCGACAGCGGCCCGTTCACTGGCTTGTCCAGCAGCAGGTTGCTCGGGGTGTTGGGGCTGAAACTGCGATAGGCACGGAGTTGCTCTGCCAGTTCTCCATCGATGCGTTTCAGGTCTGCCGGGTTTGGATTGACCTGGCGCTGGTTCTTCAGGGTGATGTGCTGCTCGGGGTATTTTTTACTGCCCACCACGAAGTTCAGGCTGCGGTTGCCGGCGCTGATCTGCTGGGTGCCTGGCTTGACCGTCAACGGGATACCGACAATGGCCAGCCAGTTGTTCTGCTCCTTCACCACCAGCACGGGTTTACCCTGGTAGCTGACCTTGGGCGCCTGGGCTGCGCTGCCCAGGTCCACCACCGCCACGCCACCAGGCACGGGTTTGTTCAACAGGCGAGTGATGTAGCTGTCGGCGTTGGCGTTGAAGGCCAGGCACAGCAACAGCAGGGAAGTGAGAAAGCGCGGCATGGATCAGTCCAGTAGAGAAAGAGTGACAGGCGTCAGGTGGTTGTCTTCGACTCGCACCTGCAGTTCACCTTCGCCCAGGCGGGCGGTGAGGCGCTGGCCATTGCGGGTCTGTGCGGCAGTGCGGATGGCGTGGCCGCGGTCGTCCAGAAGAATGCTATAGCCGCGTCCCAGGGTGGCCAGGGGGCTGACCACATGCAGGGTTTGCATCTGACTGTGCAACTGCAGGCGTCGGGCTTTCAGGCCTTCGCGCATGGCTCGGGGCAGGCGTTCGGCGAGGCTGTCCAGGCGCTGGCGCAATAGGGCCAGTTGTCGTCCCGGATGCTGGGCGCCGAGGCGGGTTTCCAGGCGGATCAGGCGCTCGCGACGGGTATTGAGGTTGCGCTCGAAGGCCCTGCGCATGCGCATATCCAGGTCATCCAGGCGTTGTGCCTGCTGGCGCAGGCGTTCGCCGGGATGGCGCAGGCGGCGGGCCAGACCGTCGAGGCGCAAGCGGTCGCGCATCAGCCGGTCGCGGATGCGCATCACCAGGCGGCGATGCAGGCTGTCGACCCGGTGTTGCAGGTCACTGGCGTCGGGTGCCAGCAGTTCAGCGGCGGCGGAAGGGGTGGGGGCCCGTACGTCAGCGACGAAATCGCTGATGGACACGTCGGTTTCATGGCCGACGGCGCTGACGATCGGCGTCACGCAGGCATCCACCGCCCGGGCTACCGCCTCTTCGTTGAAGCACCAGAGGTCTTCCAGAGAGCCGCCGCCCCGAGCCAGGATCAAGGCATCGAAGCCTCGGGCATCGGCCAGTTGCAGGGCCCGGACGATCTGCGCCGTGGCCTCGCGACCTTGCACGGCAGTGGGGATCAGCGTCAGTGCCACCTGGGGCGCACGGCGGCGGAACACGCTGATGATGTCGCGGATCACCGCGCCAGTGGGGGAGCTGATAATGCCGATGCGTTGTGGATGGGCCGGTAACGGCACTTTGCGTTCGGCACTGAACAGCCCCTCGGCGCTGAGCTTTTCCTTGAGTGCATCGAAGGCCAGGCGCAGGGCACCATCACCGGCGGGCTCCACGGTGTCGAGAATCAGTTGGTAGTCGCCGCGCCCCTCGAACAGCGAAACCTTGCCCCGGACCTTGACCGCCAGGCCGTCCTTCAGCGCCTGGCGGACCCGTGCGGCGTTCTGCCGGAACAGCGCGCAACGCACCTGGGCGCCGCTGTCCTTGAGGGTGAAGTAGACATGGCCGGAAGCCGGGCGAGCGAGGTTGGAGATCTCGCCTTCGACCCAGATGTTGCTGAACACGTCCTCGAGCAGCACCCGGGCGCGGCCGTTGAGCTGGGTGACAGTGAGGACCTCGCGGTCCAGGCCGAGTCGTGCAAAGGGATCTTTAATCATGGGGCGCAGTTTAAGGGGCTGTCAGTCCATGGAACAACGCAATTCGATTGCCAATGATTGCGCAGCTGTTCGACAAACTGCGCCACCAGCGGTGTGGTGTCTTGCCGGTAGGCGAGGGCGACGGTGCTCTGGCAATCGCTATCGGCCAGAGGCAGGAAACGCACGTTGGCCGGGGCGATGTCCTGCATCGATTCGGGCAGCAGGGCAACGCCGAAACCGGCCTGGATCAACTGCAGTTGAGTGGTCTTGCGTGACATCACTCGCGCCGCTTTGGGAAAGAATCCCTGGCGCATGCACAGCTGCGCCGACAGATAGCTCAAACCCCCACGCTGGGGATGGGGGATGGAGATAAAGGCTTCGTTACGCAGTTGTGCAAGCTCCACGCCGTGGGCCGGTGGATCAAGGGCCAGGGGATGCTGCGGTGGCAATGCCAGCAGCAGGGGTTCGCTGAACAAGGGCACGATTTGCACTCCCTCGCATTGGCGCAGTACCGGCAGGCGCAGCAGGCCAGCATCCAGCCGGCCTTCGGCGAGTTCTTGCAACTGCGCCTCGGACGACAGCTTGACGATGTCCATCGAAGCGCCGGGGCACGCCTGTAGATACTCGCTGATGCCCCCAAGCAGACGGCCGCTCATGGGCACGGTGCTTGAGTGACTGAGGCGCAGAGTGCCCAGTTGCCCCTGGCCGACCTGGGTGGCCAGCTCGGCGGCCTTGTGCAGTTCGCTCAGCAGGTTGCGTGCCTTGGGCAGGAAGGCTTCACCGGCGGCGGTCAGCCGAGGCTGGCGGGCAGTGCGTTGGAACAGTGGGGTTTGCAGCTGGCTTTCCAGTTCCTTGATCTGCCGGCTAAGGGCTGATTGGGCGACAAACAGGCGTTCTGCCGCAGCGCTGAAGCTGCCGCATTCGGCGATTTCCACGAAATAGCGCAGTTGACGGGTTGAAATCACAAGGCATGCCTTTTTGCGATGGGTTGAAGGCTTTGATGATATTAGTCGCAAGGCTCGCCGCTGGCTAAAGTCATTGCTGATCCGCTTGGGGGAAGTCGCAGTGATGAGCGTGGTAATCGAAGGTTTGAACCAGTGGTCTTTCGGCCCGGGTGGTTGGTTGGCGATCGGCCTGGGCATCGCGCTGGCGTACATCGTGTTTGGCATCGCCGGTTTCGGCACGGCGCTGGTGGCGGGACCGGTCCTGATCCTGTTCATGCCGTTGTCGAAAATCGTGCCGCTGTTGGTGCTGCTCGACTTTGTCGCAGCCTTCGGCAACCTGCTGCCATCGCGCAAGGACGTGGCCAAGCCGGAGCTGTTGCGCCTGCTGCCTTGCATGGCGCTGGGCTGCACCTTGGGGGTGATTTTCCTGCTCAACCTCAAGTCCGATCTGCTGCTTCTATTAATGGGGCTGTTTATCAGTGCCTATGCCATCTACAGCTTGTGGGTGAAGGTACGCCCGGCTCAGTTGGCGGCCGGCTGGTCGGTGCCGATGGGAATAGTGGGAGGAATGTTTGGCGCCTTGTTCGGTAGTGGCGGCTTTTTATATGCCATTTACCTGAACAGTCGTTTGCCCAAGGACCCGGCACGGGCCACTCAAAGTGCGTTGATCAGTTGCAGTACCGTGGTGCGTCTGAGTCTGTTTGCCTTGGCCGGGGTCTATGCCGAGTTGCCGCTGCTGCTGTTGGCGGTGTGCTTGTTGCCGGCGATGGCGTTGGGTCTATGGGTGGGACGGCGCTTGACCATGAGGTTGTCCCGGGAGGCCTTTGTGCGCCTGGTGACCTGGCTGGTGCTGGCCAGTGGTGTTGCCTTGATCGGGCGCTTTCTGAGCACTTGACCTGCGGGGTTCAGGGATTAAGCTGCGGGCCTTTAAATTCGTTCGCCGGCAAGCTGGCTCCTACAATTGATGGTGGGGGCCGGCTTGCCGGCGAAAGCGTTCGTACTGTCCCGCATGTTTCAGGCTTATCCATGAACTCGCAAAGCATCCTCGTCCCGAAAATATCCACCCTGCCGGTGCACGAGCCCCGGGCTCGGGCCATCGTGCGCTGGCTGGTGCGCAAGAACATCGTCGAGGAAACCCTGAGCACGTGCGGGCGCACCGGCAATCGCATGGGCCATGCGATTGCGCCGGGGGCACGGGAGGTGGTGCTGCGGCCGCAGGCGCTGCCCTTCGGCGAGCCGATCAATGGTCTGGAGATCATCACCAAACGCTGCATCTATACCCCGGCCAAGGGCTTTCTCGAAGAAGCCGGCTGTGCCGAATGCCGCCAGGAAGTGGGTGAAGCGCTGTTCGAGAGCCTGGAAGACTGGATGCCGGGGCGCACCGATAACTTCACCTGTCCCGAGTGCGGTCATGAAGATGACATCAACGGCTTTCTGTTTCTTCAGGAATGCGGCTTTTCCAACTTGGGCTTTATCTTCAACAACTGGGCCGAAGCGGGTTTCAAACAGAGTTTTATCGACGAGTTTGCCGACTGGCTGGATCAACCGATAAGTTGGGTCAAGGTCGAGTTGTAGCGCGCTGATATCTCCATCTATCACTCCAGTGATATTAGACAGAGTTTTACATTGAGCCCGGGTAGGTGTCTGAGTATAATGGCGCGCTTCCATTTTCCCGCCCGGGAGCCCCCGCGATGCTGCGTATCAGCCAAGAAGCCCTCACCTTCGACGACATCCTCTTAGTGCCCGGTTATTCCGAAGTACTGCCTAATGAAGTCAGTCTAAAGACCCGTTTGACCCGTGGCATCGAGCTGAATATTCCACTGGTTTCCGCCGCCATGGACACCGTCACTGAAGCCCGTCTGGCAATCGCCATGGCTCAGGAAGGCGGCATCGGCATCATCCACAAGAACATGACCATCGAGCAGCAAGCTGCCGAAGTGCGCAAGGTCAAGCGTTTCGAAGCCGGTGTGGTCAAAGACCCCATCACCATCGAAGCCGACGCCACCGTGCGTGACCTGCTCGAATTGACCAACATGCACAACATCTCCGGTGTGCCCGTGCTGCACAACGGCGATCTGGTGGGCATCGTGACTTCCCGCGACGTCCGTTTCGAAAGCCGTCTGGAAGCCAGTGTCCGCGAAGTGATGACGCCTAAAGAGCGCCTGGTCACTGTCAAGGAAGGCGCCGACAAGACCGCCGTCCGTGAGCTGCTGCACAAGCACCGTATCGAACGCGTGCTGATCGTCGATGACGCCTTTGCCCTCAAGGGCATGATGACCGTCAACGACATCGAAAAAGCCAAGGCCTACCCGCTGGCCAGCAAGGACGATCAAGGTCGTCTGCGTGTCGGCGCTGCGGTCGGTACCGGCAAAGATACGGGCGATCGCGTTGCTGCGCTGGTCAATGCCGGTGTCGACGTGGTGGTGGTCGACACCGCCCACGGTCACTCCAAGGGCGTGATCGACCGCGTTCGCTGGGTCAAAGAGAACTTCCCGCAAGTGCAGGTGATCGGCGGCAACATCGCCACTGGCGCTGCAGCCAAGGCCCTGGCCGAAGCCGGCGCCGACGCGGTCAAGGTCGGTATCGGCCCTGGCTCGATCTGCACCACCCGCATCGTTGCCGGTGTCGGCGTGCCGCAAATCAGCGCGATCGCCAATGTTGCAGCGGCACTGGTCGGCACGGGCGTTCCGCTGATCGCCGACGGCGGTATCCGTTTCTCCGGTGACCTGTCCAAGGCCATCGTGGCCGGTGCCTCCTGCGTGATGATGGGCTCGATGTTCGCCGGTACCGAAGAGGCGCCGGGCGAGATCGAACTGTTCCAGGGTCGTTCCTACAAGGCTTACCGTGGCATGGGTTCCCTGGGCGCCATGTCCCAGGCCCAGGGCTCTTCCGACCGCTACTTCCAGGACTCCTCCGCGGGTGCCGAGAAGCTGGTGCCGGAAGGGATCGAAGGTCGCGTGCCGTACAAGGGCTCCCTGACTGCGATCATCCATCAGCTGATGGGCGGCCTGCGTTCTTCCATGGGCTACACCGGTAGCGCCAACATCGAAGAAATGCGCACCAAGCCGGAGTTTGTCCGCATCACCGGCGCCGGCATGGCTGAATCCCACGTCCACGACGTGCAGATCACCAAGGAAGCGCCAAACTATCGCGTAGGTTGATAGTGATCGCCTCCAGGCCCAGGCCCGGAGGCGATTGACGAATTTAGTAACCGGGGCTGTGTTTTTCAGCCCCGTGTCGTTTCTGAAATTAGACGAGACTGACCATGGCCCTCGACATTCACGCCCACCGCATTCTGATCCTCGACTTCGGTTCCCAGTACACCCAATTGATCGCCCGCCGCGTGCGCGAGATCGGGGTCTACTGCGAACTGCATCCGTTCGACATGGACGACGAAGCGATCCGCGAATTCGCTCCCAAAGGCGTCATCCTCGCCGGCGGTCCCGAGTCCGTGCACGAAGCCAACAGCCCTCGCTGCCCACAAGCGGTGTTCGATCTGGGCGTTCCGGTCTTCGGCATCTGCTACGGCATGCAGACCATGGCCGAGCAAATGGGCGGCAAGGTCGAAGGTTCCGAACTGCGCGAATTCGGTTACGCCCGGGTTGATGTGGTGGGCAAGAGCCGCCTGCTGGACGGCATCGAAGACCACGTCGACGCCGACGGCCTGTTCGGTCTCGACGTGTGGATGAGCCACGGTGACAAGGTCACCAAGATGCCAAAGGATTTCCACATCCTGGCCAGCACCCCGAGCTGCCCGATTGCCGGCATGTTCAACGATGACCTGCGCTACTACGGCGTGCAGTTCCACCCGGAAGTGACCCACACCAAGCAGGGCGGCCGCATCCTGTCGCGCTTCATCCTCGACATCTGCGGCTGTGAAGCGCTGTGGACCCCGTCGAAGATCGCCGAAGACGCCATTGCCCAGATCCGTGCCCAGGTTGGCACCGACAACGTCCTGCTGGGCCTGTCCGGCGGTGTCGACTCCTCGGTGGTCGCGGCCCTGCTGCACAAGGCCATCGGCGACCAGCTGACCTGCGTTTTCGTCGACAACGGCCTGCTGCGCCTGCACGAAGGCGAGCAAGTGATGGCCATGTTCGCCGAGAACATGGGCGTCAAGGTGATCCGCGCCAACGCCGAGGAGCAGTTCCTCAACAACCTGGCCGGCGAGTCGGACCCTGAGAAGAAGCGCAAGATCATCGGCCGTACCTTCATCGACGTGTTCGATGCCGAATCCTGCAAGCTGGAAAACATCAAGTACCTGGCCCAGGGCACCATCTACCCGGACGTGATCGAGTCGGCTGGCGCGAAAAGCGGCAAGGCCCACGTGATCAAGTCGCACCACAACGTGGGCGGCCTGCCGGAAGAAATGAACCTCAAGCTGGTTGAACCGCTGCGCGAGCTGTTCAAGGACGAAGTCCGCCGTCTGGGCCTGGAGCTGGGCCTGCCGTACGACATGGTCTACCGTCACCCGTTCCCGGGCCCGGGCCTGGGGGTGCGCATCCTGGGTGAAGTGAAGAAGGAATACGCCGACCTGCTGCGTCGCGCCGACCACATCTTCATCGAAGAACTGCGCAAGGCCGACTGGTACCACAAGGTCAGCCAGGCATTCGTCGTGTTCCAGCCAGTGAAATCCGTCGGTGTGGTCGGCGATGGCCGCCGTTACGCCTGGGTCGTGGCCCTGCGCGCGGTGGAAACCATCGACTTCATGACCGCCCGTTGGGCACACCTGCCTTACGAGCTGCTGGAAACCGTCAGCGGCCGGATCATCAACGAAATCGAAGGCATCTCCCGCGTCACTTACGACGTGTCGAGCAAGCCGCCGGCAACGATCGAGTGGGAATGATTGGGGCCGAGTGATCGGCGCTTGATCCACTGGCTTTAACCAATGGCGATCGGGACCTTCGGGGATCGATCGCCATTGTCGTTTCTGCGGAGATTGAATCCGTTACACATCGGCATTTGTGTTGCAGAACCTTTAGAAACGCTGCTTTTTCACCTTCCGGCAATATCACGTAAGACATGTTCGGCGCTCTGCCCCGGGCTTCTCTCTACCCTTGGGTCTCCCCCCGCTGTTTTTGCTGCGGCTTGTTCGTGGCGCGGGTTTGATCGGATTGCACAAGGTTGTCAGTTGACAACCCTGCATGACTGGCGATACTGGAGGCTATGGATGGCTCGTGCAACTCATCCCAAGAAGGACATTGAAATGGCTCTGCGCTACGCCGAATGGCAGAGCTGGCGAATCGAGGTCGGTGCTGGCCATGCGTGGGGGCGGATCTACTGCCCGTATAACAACGAAGTGTGCCGCTGCGGCGAGTTCTGCATCACCAGTGTCTGGCGTACGCCGAAGAACCCGACCCAGCACGCCCGGGCAATATGCCGGGTGATCGACAACTGCACTGTGAATCAGCTGCGTGGGGCCAAGGCGCCGGCAGCCCGTCAGGAGTAAGCACCATGGAATACCTGTTCACCCTCAACTATCTGCTGCCGCTGGAGGGCTGCGATCCGCTGCAACTGGTGGAGCGCCTCGGTGCGGCGGGCTGCACCGACGCCCTGGTGGGCACCGGTCTGGCCGGGCGCCTGGCCCTGGAGTTCAGTCGCGAGGCCGAGAGTGCCGAAGCGGCGCTGCTCAGTGCCCTGGGGGATATCAAGCGCATCATCCCCGAGGCGCGGCTGGTGGAGGCCAGCCCGGACTTTGTCGGCCTCAGCGAGATCGCCGAGATCGTCGGCGTGTCCCGGCAGAACATGCGCAAGCTGATGCTCGGCCACGCCGACAGTTTTCCCCTGGCGATCCATGAGGGCAGCACCTCGCTGTGGCATCTGGCGGAGGTTCTGAGCTGGCTGGACAGCAAGGGCGGTTACCCTCTCAAGCACCCGGTGATCGAGGTGGCGCGGGTGGCACAGCAGGTGAACACCGCCAAGGAGTCGAAGCGCATCGGCCCCCTCAGCGGTGAGCTGGTGGCCCTGCTGGGCTGACGGGGTAGGGCTTAGCGCCGGGCCACGTCGGAGAAGTAGAACTTGTCCAGGGTGTGCCGTGATTCGGTGTACTCGAACTGCCGTCCGTCCTGGAGAAAGGTCTGGTTGCTGACCACGATCACATGGCTCTGGCCGTCCAGGTCGAGCAGTTGCTGATCGTCCTTGCTCCGCGGGCTGGCCTCGATGGTGCGCTGGGCATAGCTGATGTTCAGTTGCAGGGTCTGTTCGATGTAGGCGTAGATCGAATGCTCGGCGATCTGCCGGTCCAGCCCCGGAATCAGCTCGGCGACAAAATGGTTGATGTCGAGAATCACCCGCTTGCCGTCGATTCGCCGCACGCGCTTGATCCGTGTGATCAGGCTGCCTTCTTGCGCCTGCAGATGGTTGCGCAGGGCGCCTTGCAGGGGGAACTGGCTGAACTCCACCACCTCGGTGCTGACGTCATCCCCCAGGCGTGGATAGGTTTCCTGGAAGCTGACGATGCCGCCCAGTTGGAACTCGATGGGATTGGGCGAGAGCACGAAGGTGCCCTTGCCGTGGATCTTCTGCGCGAAACCGCGCTCCTGCAGCAGTTCGATGGCCTTGCGCACGGTGCCGCGACTGGCCTGGTAGCTGTCCATCAGTTCGCTTTCCGAAGGCAGGCGGGCGCCACGCTCAAGACGTTCGGTGGTGATGCTGGCAAGCAGATCGCTGTAGATCTGGTTGTATTTGCTCATGGGATGGCTCTGTGCCGGACTGTGCTCAAGGCAGGCACCTTAAGGGCTGGACGGGGCATTTGTCCATGCGCCCTGGTGATGCTTTAGCGGGTGGAAAAAGCATGGGGCAGGGCCACGCCGGAAGAAAATTTCAAACTCGTCTGTACGAGTTATTGATTTAACTCGTACAGACGAGTAATTTGCCCCTCGGCGTGCTGCCAATAACAAAAATCTCAGGTGGAAGAACAAGCATGAGCCACGACTATTCAACGATCGCCAGCGAGTTGCTGCACAGCCTCGGTGGCGCCGACAACCTCGAACAGGCAGCCCACTGCGTGACCCGCCTGCGCCTGGCCCTCAAGGACCCGAGCCTGGTCGACAGCGCCACCCTCAACCAGATCGATCTGGTCAAGGGCTCGTTCTTCACCGGTGGCCTGTTCCAGGTGGTGATCGGCCCTGGCGAGGTAGAGAAGGTCTACGCGGCCCTGCGTGAGCAGACGGGGCTCGCGGTTTCCACCATTGCCGACGTGAAGCAGAAGGGCGCGGAAAAGACCAACGCCATGCAGCGTCTGGTGCGGGTGTTCTCCGATGTGTTCATGCCCATCCTGCCGGCCCTGATCATCGCCGGCCTGCTGATGGGGGTGAACAATCTGCTGGGCGCCAAGGGCATGTTCATCGAGGGCAAGACCCTGCTTGAGGCGTACCCGGGGCTGGATGGGCTCTGGAGCCTGATCAACCTGATGGCCAACACCTCCTTCGTATTCCTCCCGGCCCTGGTGGGCTGGTCGGCGGCCAAGCGCTTTGGCGGCAGCGAGATCCTCGGCATTGTCCTGGGGCTGATGCTGGTCCACCCGGACCTGCTCAATGCCTGGAACTATGGCAAGGCCGTGGCCGGGTTGGACGGCCAGAGCCTGCCGTACTTCGACATCTTCGGTCTGTTCCAGATCGAGAAGGTGGGCTACCAGGGGCAGATCCTGCCGATCCTGCTGGCGGCCTATGTGATGAGCGTGATCGAAAAATGGCTGCGCGCCCGGGTGCCCAACGCCATCACCCTGCTGGTGGTACCCATCACCACCATCGTGGTCACCGGCGTACTGGCCCTGGCGATCATCGGGCCGGTGACCCGGCACCTGGGAATCCTCATCACCGAAGGCGTGGTCACCCTGTTCGAGCTGGCGCCCATGCTCGGCGGCGCCATCTTCGGTCTGCTCTACGCACCGCTGGTGATCACTGGCATGCACCACATGTTCCTGGCCGTCGACCTGCAACTGATCGCCACCCAGGGCGGCACTTTTATCTGGCCGATGATCGTCATGTCCAACCTGGCCCAAGGCAGCGCGGCCCTGGCGGTGTTCACCATGAGCCGCAACGCTCGTGATCGCAGCATGGCCTCGACCTCGGCGATTTCCGCCTACTTCGGCATCACCGAGCCGGCGATGTTCGGCGTCAACCTGCGCTACAAGTTTCCCTTCTACGCCGCGCTGATCGGCTCGGCCCTGGGCAGCATCTTTCTCTCGCTGAACAAGGTCCAGGCCTCGGCCATCGGTGTCGGTGGGCTGCCGGGGTTCATCTCGATCATTCCCCAGTACATCCCGACGTTCGTGATTGGCATGGTCATCGCCCTGGTGGTGCCTTTTGTCCTGACCTGCGGCCTGAGCCTGAAGATCATCCGGCCCGGCTATCGCGTGGCCTGACCCGCCCTGTAGGCGCCGGCTCGCCGGCGAATGTCCTCGCACTTTCCAAAGGATTCCCCCATGCAAGACTGGCAGCGTTCGGTGATCTACCAGATCTACCCGAAAAGTTTTCACAGCCACCAAGGCCAGGCCACCGGTGACCTGCTGGGGGTGGTGGACAAGCTCGACTACCTGCACTGGCTGGGGGTCGATTGCCTGTGGCTGACCCCGTTCCTGCGCTCGCCGCAGCGGGACAACGGCTATGACATCAGCGACTACTACGCCATCGATCCCAGCTACGGCAGCATGGCCGACTGCGAGTTGCTGATCGCCGAAGCCGGCAAGCGCGGGATCAAGCTGATGCTGGATATCGTGGTCAACCACACCTCCATCGAGCACGCCTGGTTCCAGCAGGCCCGCAGCAGCCTGGACAACCCCTACCGGGATTTCTACATCTGGCGCGATGAGCCCAATAACTGGGAATCCAAGTTCGGCGGCTCCGCCTGGGAATACGAGGCCCAGACCGGGCAGTACTACCTGCACCTGTTCGATCACACCCAGGCCGACCTCAACTGGGACAACCCCCAGGTGCGCGCTGAAGTGTTCAAGATGATGCGCTTCTGGCGCGACAAGGGCGTCGGCGGCTTCCGCCTCGACGTGATCAACCTGATCTCCAAGCCGGCGGATTTCCCCGAGGATCAGAGCGACGGCCGCCGCTTCTATACCGACGGTCCCAACGTGCACCAGTACCTGCAGGAAATGCATCGGGAAGTGTTCGCCGGGCACGATCTGGTGAATGTCGGCGAGATGTCCTCCACCTGCCTGGAACACTGCATTCGCTATTCCCATCCGGAGTCGAAGGAGCTGTCGATGACCTTCAACTTCCATCACCTGAAGGTGGACTACCCCAACCAGCAGAAGTGGCTGCGGGCCGATTTCGACTTCCTCGAACTCAAGCGCATCCTCTCCGACTGGCAAACCGGCATGCAGGCCGGTGGCGGCTGGAATGCGCTGTTCTGGTGTAACCACGACCAGCCGCGGGTGGTCTCGCGCTTTGGCGACGACGGTGAGCACCGGGGGGTGTCGGCGAAGATGCTGGCCACCGCGCTGCACCTGCTCCAGGGCACGCCTTTCGTCTACCAGGGCGAAGAGCTGGGCATGACCAATCCGCACTTCGAGCGGATCGAGCAGTACCGCGATGTCGAGACCCTGAACATCCACCGCCTCAAGCGTGAGGCCGGTGAAGAGCCGCAGGCCATCATGGCGGCGATCCAGCAGAAGTCCCGGGACAACGGGCGCACGCCGATGCAGTGGAATGCCGGGATCAATGCTGGTTTCAGCAGCGCCGAGCCCTGGATCGGGATACCGGCCAACGCCAGCCAGATCAATGTCGAGGCGCAACTCGACGACGAAGATTCGGTGCTGCATCACTACCGTCGGCTGATCGCCTTGCGCCGCCAGGAAGCGCTGATCCAGCACGGCCTCTATCGCCAGCTGCTGCCGGAGCATCGGCAAGTCTGGGCCTATGTGCGCGAGGGCGACGGCGAGCGCCTGCTGGTGGTGAACAACTTCTATGGCTCGCCGTGTGAGGTCGAGTTGCCGGAAGCGGTGATCAGCACCGGCATGCAACAGCGCCTGCTGATCAGCAACTACCCGGACCACGAGCCCCGCAACCGGCACTTGCACCTGCGGCCTTACGAGTCCTTCGTCCTGCACCTGACCTTGTAGGCGCCGGCTGTCGGCGAACCGGGCCAGGCGATCTTTCTGGCCCAGCGCATGCGCCGCCAAGCCGGTTCCGATGAATCCATACAACACAATAAAAATAATGCGGTGGCTTATGAAAACAACAATAAATCGCGCTCTGGCGGCGTCCTGCCTGTGTCTGACCTTGCCCTTGCCCTTGCCGGCCCAGGCCCTGGAGTTTGCCGGGTACCTGCGCAGCGGCCTGGGGACCTCGGTGAACAGCGGCTCGCAGTCCTGCTTCCAGTTGCCCGGCGCGCAGTCCAAGTACCGCCTGGGCAACGAGTGTGAGCAGTACGCGGAGCTTGAGCTGCGCCAGGACCTGTACACCCTGGAAGATGGCTCGGTGCTCAGCGTCGACGGCATGGCTTCGCTTTACAACCGCTACGACCGCAACCTGAGCTTCCAGGGCGAAAACGGCTCGGCGCGCATGCCGCAGATGTACGCCCAGTGGTCGAACCTGCCCAGCCTCAATGGCGGCTCGCTGTGGGCCGGTCGCCGTTACTACAAGCGTAACGACATCCATATTTCCGACTTCTACTACTGGAACCAGAGCGCCACCGGCGGCGGGGTCGAGGACGTGCGCATCGGCGATCTGAAGTACAGCTACGCCTTTTCCCGCAAGGACAATCTCTATCAGAAGCAGGCGGTGAGCCGTCATGACTTCAACGTCGCCGGCTTCCAAACCAACCCCGGCGGCGAGCTGGAGCTGGGCCTGAGCTACCTGGAAAAGCCCGATCGCCGTGGAGCCCACAATGGCTGGGCGATCACCACCCAGCATGTGCAGCAGGACTTTTTCGGCGGCAAGAACAAACTGGCCCTGCAATACGGCGAAGGCCCCGGCACCGGCCTGGGCTACACCGGCAACACCGACCTGGATGCCGGTAACAAGAGCTATCGCCTGGTGGAGTTCTTCGACTGGCAACTGACCCCGCGCTTCGGCGGCCAGGTGGAGGCGGTCTATCAGAAGGACATTCGCCCCGACGGCCAGGACCAGAACTGGATCTCCCTGGGCGTGCGTCCGGCCTATGCCATCACCGAGCAGTTCAAGCTGGTGACCGAGTTCGGCCACGATCAGGTTGAGGCGCCCGGGGTCACCCGCAAACTCAGCAAGTTCACCTTCGCGCCCACCTGGTCACCCAAGGGGCCTGAGTTCTGGGCCCGGCCGGAGGTGCGCCTGTACTACACCTATGCCAGCTGGAACGAGGCCGCCAAACGCGCGGCCAATGAGCTGGCGGCCGGTTCCGCGCTGTCCGACAGCGGTGTGTTCGGCAGCGCCCGGCACGGTGCGAACGTCGGTTTGCAGGTCGAGTACTGGTGGAAATAAGCGATGCTGTCGGGGCTCGCGCTCCATCGGCACTTCAAGGAATCATTAGCAGGTGACGTCATGGCCATAACCCAACCCTTGCAATTGCTCGCGCCCCTGTCCGGGGTGCTGCTGCCCCTGGAGCAGGTCCCGGACCCGGTGTTTTCCAGCCGGGTGATCGGTGACGGGCTGTGCATCGACCCGACTTCCCAGATCCTCTGCGCGCCGCTGTCCGGGGTGGTCAGCAACCTGCAGCGCAGCGGCCACGCGCTGAGCATCACCGGCGAGCAGGGCCAGCAGGTGCTGATGCACATCGGGCTGGACACGGTGAACCTGGCGGGCAAGGGCTTCACCTGCCTGATCGAGGAAGGTCAGCAAGTCACGGCTGGCCAGCCGCTGATCGAGTTCGACGCCGACTACCTGGCCCTGCATGCCCGTAGCCTGTTGACCCTGATGCTGGTGGTCAGTGGCGAGGCGGTGACGGGGCTGGTGTCCGGCAGCCTGCTGGTGGAGCTGGGACAGCCGGTGTTGCAGATCGAGCCCACCTCCGCAGAGGAAGGTGCCAAGGCCGAGGACGCTGAAGCTGAGGCGCTGTTTTCCAAACCGCTGATCCTCGGCAACCCCCAGGGCCTGCATGCGCGCCCGGCGGCTTTGCTGGCCCAGGCCGCCAAGGGCTTTGCCGCGAACATCTGCCTGCACCGGCGCCAGGACTCGGCCAATGCCAAGTCCCTGGTGTCGATCATGGCCTTGCAGACGGTGCAGGGCGATGTCTTGCAGGTCAGTGCCGCAGGTGCGGATGCCGAGCGGGCGCTCCAGGTTCTGGTGGAGCTGTTGGCCTCGGGTTGTGGCGAGAAAGTCAGTGCTGCGGCGCCGAGTCTTGCGCCGCTAGCGGCGCGGGATGAGTCGTTGGAGACGGTTCTGCGGGGAGTCTGTGCGTCACCGGGTTCGGCGGTCGGCCAGGTGCTGCAGGTGGCTGAACAGCGCCTGCAGATAAAGGAGTGGGCGGTGAACCCGCAGCAAGAGCGCGAAGTGCTTGAGCGGGCCTTGCGGGAGGCGGTCCGGGACCTGCAACAGCTGCGGGACAATGCCCGGGGTGGCGCGCAGCAGGAAATCTTTCGGGCCCACCAGGAGCTCCTCGACGATCCGAGTCTGTTGCAGCAGGCCGAGGCCCTGATCGTCACCGGCAAGAGCGCTGCCTTTGCCTGGAACCGTGCCATCGAGGCCACCGCCGAGCTGTTCAAGGGCCTGGGCAGTACGCTGTTGGCTGAGCGCGCGGTGGATCTGGCGGACGTCGGCCAACGGGTGCTCAAGCGGATGCTCGGGGTGCAAGAGCATGCCCTGAGCTTGCCGGATCAGGCCATTCTGATTGCCGAGCAACTGACCCCCTCGCAGACCGCGAGCCTGGACACGGCCAAGGTACTGGGGTTTGCCACCGTTGGCGGCGGCGCCACCAGCCACGTGGCGATCCTCGCCCGGGCCCTGGGCCTGCCGGCGATCTGTGGCCTGTCGTCCCGGGTCCTGTCCCTGGCCAACGGCACCCGGGTTCTGCTGGATGCCGATCGCGGCGAACTGCATACGGACCCGGACCCTCAGCGTCTGCAGCAACTGGAGTCCCTGCGTCAGCAGCAACGCCTGCGCCAGCGTCAGGACCTGGCCCAGGCCGCGCAACCGGCGGTGACCCGCGATGGTCATCATCTGGAGGTCACGGCCAACATTGCCTCTCTGGCGGAGGCCGAGCAGGCCATGAGCCTGGGCGGTGAAGGCGTGGGCCTGTTGCGTTCGGAGTTCCTCTACCAGGACCGCAGCCACGCCCCGAGCCCCGAGGAGCAGGCCGAAACCTATCTGGCCATTGCCCAGGCCCTGGGGCCGACGCGCAATCTGGTGGTGCGGACCCTGGACGTGGGCGGCGACAAGCCCCTGGCCTATGTGCCCATGGACAGCGAAGCCAACCCTTTTCTCGGCCTGCGGGGTATCCGCCTGTGCCTGGAGCGTCCCGAACTGCTGCGCGAGCAGTTCCGGGCGATGCTCGCCTGCGCCGGGCAGGCCCGCCTGCACATCATGCTGCCGATGGTCAGCCAGCTGGCGGAGCTGCGTCAGGCGCGCCAGTTGCTCGATGACGAGGTTCGGGCCCTGGGCCTCGCGGAGCGGCCCAAGCTGGGGATCATGATCGAGGTGCCTTCAGCGGCCTTGATGGCGGATCGTTTTGCCCCGGAGGTGGATTTCTTCTCCATCGGCACCAACGACCTGACCCAGTACACCCTGGCCATGGACCGCGATCATCCGCGCCTGGCCGGTCAGGCCGACAGCTTCCATCCGTCAGTGCTGCGCCTGATCGCACGCACGGTGCAGGCCGCCCATGCCCACGGCAAGTGGGTCGGCGTCTGCGGCGCCCTGGCTTCCGAAACCCTGGCGGTGCCGCTGTTGCTGGGCCTGGGGGTGGATGAACTGTCGGTGAGCGTGCCGTTGATTCCCGCCATCAAGGCCCGGGTACGGGAGTTGGATCTGAGCGAGTGCCAGGCCTTGGCAGCGCGGATCATCGATCTGGAAGACGCGGTTCAGGTACGTGAATGCCTGCAACGGCAGCAAGTCGCCGCCGACTCACTGATTCTGGAGAACTGAAGATGTTCGAGAAATTGCAACGGGCGTTCTGGAAGGCCCTGACTCCAGACCTGATCCCTGATCAGCCGAAGGCCCCCCAGGCCAAGGGCCGTGTTCTGAGTGACGCGATGCTGGCGGCACTGGGTGGTAGCGCCAACATCAAGAGCCAACAACCATTGGCCCTGACCCGCCTGCGCCTGGAACTGCATGATCCGCAGTTGCTGGACAGCAGCGCCCTGCGAGTGGCGGGGGTGCCGGCAGTGATGCCCCTGGCCGGTGGTGTGGTGCATCTGCTGTTGGGATTGCAGGGCTGAGGGGCTTGTTCGCCGGCAAGCCGGCTCCTGCAAGAGCAACGGGCTTGCCAGGGAGCAGGCTCCCGAAAACACCCATCGTTTCCCCGTCCCGCCTGCGTCCGGTCGCCGCGCCGGCCTTACTGTTTCTCAACTGCGGGTGTATCGTATTCGCCTTTTGCGGGCTTGGGCCCGCCGCGGATACGTGAGGTAGTTGAGTCCATGTCCTTTACCCGTCGACAAATACTCGGTGGTCTGGCCGGTCTGGTAGTGGTGGGCGTGGGAGCGGGTGGCGCCTCGCGCTACTGGCTGGGGAAAATGGCCGACGCTGAAGCGGGCCACGACTACGAACTGATCGCTGCGCCGCTGGATGTGGAACTGGTGCCAGGGCACAAGACCCAAGCCTGGGCTTTCGGGCCGTCGGCACCGGGTACCGAACTGCGAGTGCGCCAGGGCGAGTGGCTGCGGGTGCGCTTTATCAACCATCTGCCCGTGGCCACCACCATCCACTGGCACGGCATCCGCCTGCCCCTGGAAATGGACGGCGTGCCTTACGTCTCGCAACTGCCGGTGCTACCCGGCGAATACTTCGACTACAAGTTCCGCGTACCGGATGCCGGTAGCTACTGGTATCACCCCCATGTGAACAGCAGCGAAGAACTGGGCCGCGGCCTGGTGGGCCCGCTGATCGTCGAAGAGCGCGAACCCACCGGATTCCAGTACGAGCGCACCCTGAGCCTGAAAAGCTGGCACGTGGATGAAGAGGGCGCGTTCGTCTCCTTCAGCATCCCCCGGGAAGCGGCGCGGGGCGGCACGGCCGGGCGCCTGTCCACCATCAACGGCGTGTCCCAGGCGGTGATCGACCTGCCGGCCGGGCAGATTACTCGGGTGCGCCTGCTCAACCTGGACAACACCCTGACCTACCGCATCAACATCCCCGATGTCGAAGCGCAGATCTATGCACTGGACGGCAACCCCATCGAGCCGCGTCCTTTGGGCAAGGAGTACTGGCTGGGGCCGGGCATGCGTATCTGCCTGGCGATCAAGGCGCCGGCGGCGGGGCAGGAACTGTCCCTGCGCAACGGTCCGGTGCGCCTGGGCACCTTGCGTTCGGTGGCCAACAACGATGCGCCGACCCAGTGGCCGCCAGCCCTGCCGGCCAACCCGGTGGCCGAGCCGGATCTCGACAACGCCGAGAAGCTCAACTTCAATTTCGAGTGGGTTGGCTCGGTCTCGGTGAACGTGGACAATGGCCAGCCGCCGAGCCTGTGGCAGATCAACGGCCAGGCCTGGGACATCACCGACAAGACCTGCGCCGACCGCCCGATTGCCACGCTGAAAAAGGGCAAGAGCTACATTTTCGAATTGAAGAACATGACTCAGTACCAACACCCGATCCACTTGCACGGCATGAGCTTCAAGGTCATCGCCTCGAACCGCAAGAAGATCACTCCCTACTTCACCGACACCTACCTGCTGGGCAAGAACGAGCGTGCCCGCGTGGCGCTGGTGGCGGATAACCCTGGGGTCTGGATGTTCCACTGCCACGTGATCGACCACATGGAAACCGGTCTGATGGCCGCCATCGAGGTGGCGTGATGCGTCAGATACGCCCGGCGCCGATCATCGACCGCAGCCGCGACCAGGACTTCATGCGCGAAGCCCTGGCCCTGGCCGCCCAGGGTGCCGCCCTGGGGGAAGTGCCGGTCGGCGCGGTGCTGGTGCTGGATGGCCAGATCATCGGCCGCGGTTACAACTGCCCCATCAGCGGCAGCGACCCCAGCGCCCACGCCGAAATGGTGGCGATCCGCGCGGCGGCCCAGGCAGTGAGCAACTATCGCCTGCCCGGCAGCACCCTGTACGTGACCCTGGAACCTTGCAGCATGTGCGCCGGGCTGATCGTCCATTCGCGCATTGCCCGCGTGGTGTACGGCGCCCTGGAACCCAAGGCCGGCATCGTGCAGAGCCAGGGCCAGTTCTTCACCCAGGGCTTTCTCAATCATCGGGTGCTGTACGAGGGCGGGGTGCTGGCCGAAGAGTGCGGCACGGTGTTGAGCGAATTCTTCAAGGCGCGCCGGGCGCGCTGAGCGCAAACCGGTTCGCGGCCTACACCAAACCGTAGGAGCCGGCTTGCCGGCGAAGAGGCCCTTGAGCCTTGCACCGCTTTGGCGGGCGCCTTCGCTGGCAAGCGGAACACCGCCCGGCCAGCTCCTACAGGGGGAAGGCGGGGTTATTTTCTGGCGACAATCACCGCGCGCATCGGCGCCGGCAGGCCTTCGATGGTCTTGCTGTGATCGTTGGGGTCGAGGAAATCGCTCAGGGACTGGTACTTCATCCACTCGGTGCCGCGCTGCTCCTCGACGCTGGTCACGCTCACATCCACGCAGCGCACGTCGCTGAACCCGGCGCGCCGCAGCCACAGTTCCAGAGCCGGCACCGAGGGCAGGAACCACACGTTGCGCATCTGCGCATAACGGTCTTCCGGCACCAGCACCTGATGCTGATCGCCTTCCACCACCAGGGTTTCCAGCACCAGTTCGCCACCCTTGACCAGGCAGTCCTTGAGCGCCAGCAGATGCTCGATGGGCGAACGCCGGTGGTAGAACACCCCCATGGAAAATACGGTGTCGAAACCTTCCAGGTTGGCCGGCAGGTCTTCGAAAGGAAACGGCAAGTGCCACACCGAGGGCTCCGACAGGTAGCGCTGCACCGCCTGGAACTGGCAGAAGAACAGCCAGTTGGGGTCCACGCCAATCACGCTGTGGGCGCCGGCGCCGAGCATGCGCCACATGTAGTAGCCATTGCCGCAGCCGACATCGAGGATGCGTTTGCCTTCAAGGTTCAGGTGCGGCGCGACCCGCGACCACTTCCAGTCCGAACGCCATTCGGTATCCACGTGCACGCCGAACAGGTCGAACGGGCCCTTGCGCCACGGTGACAGGCCCATCAGTGCGGTACGCATCTGCGCCCGGGTGGCGTCGTCGCAGTCGGTGTCCAGGCGCAGGCCGTTGATCAGGTCGACTTCGCTGGGCTGGATCTTCGGCAATGCGTCGAGGGCGCTCTGCCAGCGCTCCAGGTCGCCATGGCCCTTTTCCATCTTGGCATCGAGCTGGGCTTGCAGGCCGTTGGCCCATTCGGCCAGGGGCGTGCCCGCCAGACGGCGAGCGAGGGGAGACAGATCAATCATGGCAGGGCAATCAACGAGGCAAAATTAAGACACTGGAACCACGGCACGACTTTCGAGAACCCGGCGGCCAGCAGGCGTTCGCGGTGTTCTTCGAGGCTGTCGGGCTTCATGACGTTTTCGATGGCGCTGCGCTTCTGGGCAATTTCCAGTTCGCTGTAGCCGTTGGCGCGTTTGAAGGCGATGTGCAGGTCGGTGAGCAGGGCGTGTTCCTCGGCATCGTTGAAGCGCAGCTTCTCCGAGAGGATCAGCGCGCCGCCGGGCAGCAACGACTGGCGGATGCGCCCGAGCAGGGCCAGGCGTTGCTCGGGGGCGATGAACTGCAGGGTGAAGTTCAAAGCCACCACCGAGGCCGGCTGGAACTCCAGGGCCAGGATATCGCCTTCGATCACCTGCACCGGCAGCAACTCCTGGAACATCGAATCCTGGCCGTTGAGGTATTCCCGGCAACGCTCGACCATGGCCGCCGAATTGTCCACGGCGATCACCCGGCAACCGTCGCTGCGCACATGGCGGCGCAGGGCCTGGGTCACCGCGCCCAGGGATGAGCCCAGGTCGTAGAGCACGCTGTTGGGCTGAGCGAACTGCGCGGCCAGCACCCCGAGGTTCTCGACAATGGTCGGGTAACCCGGCACCGAGCGCTTGATCATGTCCGGGAACACCCGCACCACATCCTCGTTAAAGGCGAAGTCGGGCACCTGGGCCAGGGGCTGGGCGAATAGGCGGTCGGGTTCTTTGCTCACGGCATTTCCAGCGATGGAGATAAAAAGAGGGCGGCATTGTAGCCGCTGGCGCAGGCTGCGATAAGGCCCGCAGGGCCTTCAGCAGAGCAAGGGCGACGCAAGGTGTGGCCCTTTTCGCCGGCAAGCCGGCCACTACTGAGAGTAGGGACCGGCTTGTTGGCGCCGGCTGATCAGCGCGGCTTCTGGCTGAACGCCGAAGCAGCGATACCCCACTGGCCCAGCCAGTAGAAAATGATGATCAAGTAGGGCGCGGCATCGAAGGCCACCACGAAGCGGCTGATGCCAATCAGGCTGTCGGAGAAGGCGAAGCTCAGGGCCCCCGCGGCCGCTAGCGCCGCCGAGCGTTTGGGCACCGCTGAGCCCAGGCGTGCCAGGGCGCGCCAGAGCATGGCGCTGATGGTCAGGGCGTAGACGATCACCGGGATCAGCAGCGGGCCCAGGCCGTGGGAAATCAGGATGCTCAACAGCCCCGCGCCAATGGCCAGTGCCACGACCAGCGGCAACAGCGCCAGGCGCCGACAGTCGCAGAGATAGGCCTTGAGGTAGGCCAGGTGCGCCACCAGAAACGCCCCGAGGCCGAACACGAACAGGTCCGAAGGCCAGGCCAGCAGCACGTCCCCCAGCACTGAGAACAACAAGCCAATGGCGATCCAGCGGCGATAGTCCTCCGGCGGCGCATCGTGCAACCAGCCCAGCAGGGCCAGTACCGGCAGCGGCTTGACCAACAGGCAGAGCAACGTGGCGTGCACGCTGATCCCGTAGATGAAGGTGGCGGCGCCCATTAGCGCAAGAATCAGCCAGCCCATGTCAGTTGACCGTGATCGAGCAGTCGAAGGCTTTTACCGGTGCTTCTTCCGGTGCCCAGGGTTGCTGATAGGTCAGCAGCAGTCGGCCCTGGCCGCTGGCGAAGGCCTGGAAACGCCAGGTGGATTGACCACCACTGCCCACCAGACCGGTGTTCTCGGGATTGCTGTAGACCTCGGGGCTGACCTTGCGCAGGATGCCGCCGGCCGAATCCTGGATTGCCCAGCGATAGCCCGTGGTGGGATTGCTGGGTAGGGTCAGGGTCAGGGTTTGCCCGTTGTGCAATTGCAGGGGGCATTGGCTCTGGTTTTCCACGGTGACGTTTTGCTTGGGCTGGCTGGCGCAGGCGGCCAGCAGGGCGAGGCTGAGCAGGGCAAGCAGGCGAGGTGCGGACATGGGTCAGGAAGCTCCGATCATTCGTGACGAACGGCGAGCATAACTGAAGATGATGGGCGGTGTGGGCCGGGGGACGGAGGTTGGCGCTTATGGCCTGTTCGCCGGCAAGCCGGCTCCTACAAGGGACAACCTGTAGGAGCCGGCTTGCCGGCGAAGGGATTTAGAACAGTACCTTGGCCACGTCGGCAAAACGCTTGGCGAAATGCACGGTGATGCCTTCCTTGAGGTAGTCCGGCAGTTCCTCGAAATGCCCGCGGTTGGGCTCCGGCAGGATCAGCTCAAAGATCTTCTGCCGCCGCGCCGCGATGACTTTCTCCCGCACCCCGCCAATGGGCAGCACGTGGCCGGTGAGGGTCAGCTCGCCGGTCATGGCCACGCCTTTTTTCGGCGGCTGGTTGCGCGCCAGGGACAGCAAGGCGCTTGCCATGGTCACCCCGGCACTCGGGCCATCCTTGGGCGTGGCACCTTCAGGAACGTGCAGGTGGACGAAGGCTTCGTCGAAGAACTTGCTGTCGCCGCCGAACTGCTTGAGGTGCGAACTGACGTAGCTGTAGGCGATCTCCGCCGACTCCTTCATCACATCCCCCAACTGGCCGGTGAGCTTGAAACCACGGTTGTGGGTATGAATCCGCGTCGCCTCGATGGGCAGGGTCGCGCCGCCCATGCTGGTCCAGGCCAGGCCGGTGATGACTCCGGTGCCGCTCAGGACCTGCTCGTTGCGGAACACCGGCATGCCCAGGGAGGCCTCCAGGTCCTTGGGCCCGATCTTGATGTTTGCATCCGGCTCGTCCAGCAGCTTGACCACCGCTTTGCGCACCAGTTTGCCCAGTTGTTTCTCCAGTTGGCGCACCCCGGCTTCCCGGGCGTAACTGTCGATCACGGCGCGCAGGGCGCTGTCGCTGATGCTCAGGCTGCTCTTGGCTACACCGGCTTTCGTCAACTGCTTGGGCCACAGGTGGCGCTTGGCGATGGCGAGTTTTTCCTCGGTGATGTAACCCGACAGGCGAATCACTTCCATGCGGTCGAGCAGCGGCCCGGGGATCGAGTCCAGGGTGTTGGCGGTGCACACGAACAACACCTTGGACAGGTCCATGCGCAGGTCCAGGTAATGGTCGAGGAAGTCGACGTTCTGCTCCGGATCGAGGGTCTCCAGCAGGGCTGAGGCCGGGTCGCCCTGGTAGCTCTGGCCCATCTTGTCGATCTCGTCGAGCATGATCACCGGGTTCATCACCTCCACTTCCTTGAGGGCCTGCACCAGCTTGCCCGGCTGGGCACCGATGTAGGTGCGGCGGTGGCCCTTGATCTCGGCTTCGTCGCGCATGCCGCCGACACTGAAGCGATAGAACGGCCGCCCCAGGGATTCGGCAATGGACTTGCCGACACTGGTCTTGCCCACGCCCGGCGGGCCTACCAGCAGCACGATGGAGCCGCTGATCTCGCCCTTGTAGGCGCCCACCGCGAGGAATTCGAGGATGCGGGTCTTGATGTCATCGAGCCCGGCGTGGTGCTGGTCGAGCACTTTGCGCGCGTGCTTGAGGTCGAGCTTGTCCTCGCCGTAGACGCCCCAGGGCACAGCGGTGGCCCATTCCAGGTAGTTGCGGGTAACGGCGTATTCCGGCGAGCCGGTTTCGAGGATCGACAGCTTGTTCATTTCCTCGGCGATGCGTTTCTGCGCCTGGGCCGGCAGGACCTTGCCGCTCAGCCGCTGCTCGAACTGCTCCAGGTCGGCGCTGCGGTCGTCCTTGGTCAGCCCCAGTTCCTGCTGGATCACCTTGAGCTGTTCCTTGAGGAAGAATTCGCGCTGGTGCTCGCCGATCTTGCGGTTGACCTCGGCGGAGATCTCTTTCTGCAGGCGCGCGACCTCGACTTCCTTGCGCAGCATCGGCAGGACTTTTTCCATGCGCTTGAGCATCGGCACGCAGTCCAGCACCTCCTGCAACTCGTTGCCGGTGGCGGAAGTCAGGGCGGCGGCGAAGTCGGTCAGGGGCGAAGGGTCGTTGGGGCTGAAGCGGTTGAGGTAGTTCTTCAGTTCTTCGCTGTACAGCGGATTGAGCGGCAGCAGCTCCTTGATCGCGTTGATCAGCGCCATGCCGTAGGCCTTGACCTCATCGGTGGGTTCGCTGGGCTGGTGCGGGTATTCGACCTCCACCAGGTAGGGCGGCCGGTGGTGTTTGAGCCAGGTGCGGATGCGTACCCGGGTCAGGCCCTGGGCGACGAATTGCAGCTTGCCGTTCTCGCGGCTGGCGTGGTGGACCTTGACCAGGGTGCCGTACTCCGGCAACGCGGATGTATCGAAGTGGCGCGGGTCTTCCTGGGGGGTATCCATGAAAAACAGGGCCAGGGAGTGGTGGTCGGATTGGCTTACCAGCTCCAGGGTTTCGGCCCAGGGTTCTTCGTTGACAATCACCGGCAGTACCTGCGCCGGGAAGAAGGGACGATTGTGAATCGGCATGATGTAGACCTTGTCCGGCAGATTCTGCCCGGGCAGGGCCAGGCCGGTGCCATGGGCACTGGGCTGTTCGGTATTTTCCGGATCGAGGTACTCACGTGGATCTTCGGGAAATGCTTGCTGGTCGCTCATGAAGGCTCCTGCGCGATGGGCTATGCAGGTTAGATGGGGCAGGTCGAGACGGGTTTCAATGGGAAACTGGTTTCAGCTTTTTTCCGTGCGGCCCTCAACTGTCCCTCGAGGCTCTGTCCAGACGTGTGGTGTGGACGCTGTGGACGGCGTTGACGGATATCAAATGTCAATAAAATGACTTGGATGTCACCTGTTTTATTGCGTGATCTTCTACAGTTTGAGGATTAATCTGAGTGTCCGGAATGCTGGAGTGAAATCGGCATTTATTTGACGCGCGCATTCAGCTTCTTAGAGGGATGGGTATGAAGAACGGATTTTTCAGCTCTCGGCGGCTGTCACCCGCGCAGGTGCTTTTCCGGCCCGGCGGGCGATCGGAGTGGATGAGAGCAGCCCTATGAAGTGGCGCCGAACCTTTCAGGCAAGGATTGTCGGGGTGCTGGCGCTGTTGCTGTTGGTGCTGATTGGCGCGGTGTACTTTGCGGTGAAGACCGCTACTACTCACGCAGTGGAGAAGCAGGCGCAGTTGCAATTGAAGATCGGCACTCGCGTGTTCGAACGCCTGCTGGACCTGCGGGGCCGCAACCTGCAATACGGTATCGACTGGCTGGTGGTGGATTCGGAGTTTCACCGCGCTGTGGTCAGCGGCAAGCCGGTGGACATCCTCGCGTCCCTGGCGCAGTACCGTGGGGGCATCCGTTCCAGCGAGATGTTCGTGCTCAGTCCCGAGGGACGGGTAATCGCCAGTACGCTGGCGGACATTGCCAGGGGGCAGCCGTTTCCCTATGACCGGGCGTTGCGCCGAGCGCAGCGGCACGACACTCACATGCTGTTCGTTGCGATCAACGGCCGCCCCTATCTGTTGGTGCAAGGTGAAGTGCTGGATTCGCTGCCCGTTGCCCGGGTGGTGATGGGCTTTCCCATGGATGAGTTGTTCGCCCGGGAACTGCGTTCCATGAGCAACCTGGAAGTCTCATTCCTGACCGTTGATGGCGAGCACCCCGGAGAGTTGTTCAGCACCCAGCCTGAGTTCTTCTGGTCGCCGATCATCAATGCCCTGCGTGACTCGTTGTGGCAGTCCCTGCCACAGATGAGCCAAACCCATGGCCAACGCTTTCTCAACCAGGCACTGCAACTGGCCAATACCGGGGATGCCCAGGATCCGCGGGTCATGGTCTTGTTGCAGAGCCCCCTGGAACAGGCACTGCAAGCCTTTGCGCCACTGGACCGGGAGTTCCTGTGGATCGCCATGGTGGCGCTGGTGATTTCCCTGGTCTTCGCCCTGCTGATGGCTCGGCGGGTTTCGCGGCCCCTGGAAGACCTGGCCCAGGCTGCCCGACGTATCGGTGCCGGCAACTATCAGGCCACGGTGGCCATCAAGCGCAGCGACGAGTTCGGTGTGCTGGCGGATGCCTTCAACGCCATGCAGAGCGCCATCGCCACCCGTGAGCGGCAACTGGCCCACAACGCCCTGCATGATCCCCTGACCGGGCTGCCCAATCGGGCCCTGGCCATCGAGCGCCTGAGCCAGGCCATCGCTGCCCGGCGCAACGTGGTGTTGCTGTACCTGGGGATCGACAACTATCGGGCGATCAACGAAGGCTTTGGCAATGAAGGGCTGGAGCAGATGATGGGGGAACTGAGCCGGCGGCTGCGTGATGTGCTGTCCCAGGGCGATACCGCGGCGCGGATCACCGCCAGCGAGTTCCTCCTGCTGCTGGAAAACACCGAGCTCGATGGCGCCATTGCCATGGCCGACCGCCTCCATGACCTGTTGAGCCGACCCCAGCTGATTCAGGGGGATGAGGTACGGCGCCAGATCTGCATGGGCATGGCGGTGTATCCCGCCGACGGCAAGTCCGCCGAAGAACTGATCAGCCGTGCCGCGATCGCCCGCCACGATGCAGCGCTCAACCCCGGTTACCTGCAGGTCTACCAGCAAGACCGCGACCTGGCTCATCAGCGCCAGATCAGCCTGATCCGTGACCTGCGTCGCGCCGCCGCCGATGGCGAGCTGTTCCTGCTGTATCAGCCCAAGCTGGATCTGCGCCGGGATTACCTGCATCAGGCCGAAGCCTTGCTGCGCTGGCGGCATCCGGTATTTGGCGTGGTGTCGCCGGCGGAGTTCATTCCCCTGGCCGAGCGCACCGGCAGCATGCACAGCCTGACCTCCTGGGTCATCGAGGCTTGTATTCGCCAGTTGGCGGAGTGGAACCGCCGGGCTTTGCCGGTGCGCCTGTCGCTGAACATCTCTGCCAGCGACCTGGAGGACGACGGCCTGGAAGTCCGGGTCAGCCAGTGCCTGGAGCGCTATCAGGTGGCTGCTGAGCAACTGGTGTTCGAGATCACCGAGAGCGCCATCATGCGCCATCCGGAGCAGGCCCTGGCGGTGCTGCAGCGCTTGCGTGGCTGCGGCATCAGTCTGTCGGTGGATGATTTTGGTACCGGCTATTCATCCCTGGCCCAGTTGCAGCGTCTACCGGTGCAGGAGCTGAAGATCGACCAGTCCTTTATCCGCAATCTGGATGAAACCAGCGGTGACGCGGTGATCGTGCGCTCAACCATCGAAATGAGTCACAAGCTGGGGCTCAAGGTGGTGGCCGAAGGGGTGGAGTTCGAGCATTGCCTGAAACTGCTGGAAAGCTGGGGCTGCGATACGGTCCAGGGTTACCTGATCAGCCGGCCGTTGCCCGCCGAGGCCTTCGAGCATTGGATGTTGAAGTCTCGGGTCTCCAGCTGAAGGCTGGATGGCCGGCGGGGAGCCGGCATCCAGGGTTGAGGCTTTCAGAGGGTGGCCGACTCGGCCTTGGTCAGCAGGCTGTGCAGCTCCGGCTCGATACCTTCTTCACTGAGGTTGTCCATGATTTCCAGGATACAGGGCGCATAGCGCTGCTCGATGGCGGCTTGCGCCCAGTCCAGCTCATAGACCGCCATGACCCGCACATCCAGGTAAGGCGAGTCTGCCAGCAGGCGTTTCAACAAGGCGATGGCCGGTGCCGTTCGCAACTCGCCCAGGGAGACAGCGCAGCGGTGCTGCCAGTACTCGGGCTGGGACAGCAGTGTCTCGCCGAGCCGTTGCCATTGCGCCGGGGTAAAGGCGTGAAGCACGCCCTTGGCCACCTGTTCGGTGGTGTATTCGTTCCAGTTGGTGGCTTCCGAGTCACCGAACCAGTGGTGCAACCGATCAAATAGTTCATCACGTTCATCCGTATTCATGATGTTTTTCTCCTGCGTGGGGCGGCTGCGCGAGCACGCTGTTCCTGGCGTGCCGCCCAATGCCATGGCGTTTATACAGGCGTGCCAGGACCGATGCTGCCTCATTTGCGCCAAGCTTCCCAGTGTTAAAGGTGCAACCGGGGCAAACAGCCGGTGCAGCGCCGGAGACGACTCTCTGGCATTGGTGCGCGAGCCTGTCCCGGGTTACCAGGCCCCGGCGAACTTCACCGCAGCCGCTGCCCGTGAGGGCACTTTCAGGGTGTGCAGCAGGGATGAGACGTGGATGCGTACGGTGAACGGCGAGATATCCAGCTCCCGGGCGATTTCCTTGTTGGTCTTGCCCTGGGCGATCAGGCGCAGCACTTCTTGCTGGCGGGTGGTTAGCTGGCTGATCTCGGCACCGGCATCCAGGGGCAGCAGCAAGCCGGAAGGTGCGTACTTGACCACCACTTCGCCCTGGCGAATGGCCTGGATTGCCTGGCCGATCTCCTCCGGGCTGATGCTCTTGCCGATAAAGCCGTCGGCACCAGCGGCCATGACTTCGCCGATCAGGTCCTGATTGTCCACCATCGATACCACGATGAGCGAGGTTCGGGGCAGCTGTCGGCGCAGGTCGGCAATCAGGCTGACCGAGGTCAATCCGGGGAAACGCAGGTCCAGAATCAGCGAGTCCGGCTCCTCGCCGGTCAGGGCCAGGGCCAGTACCGCCGCCAGGTCGCCAGCCTCTTCGAGCAGGGCGTCGGGCAGCAGGCGCTGGAGGGTGCGCAGCATGCCCTCGCGGAATAGCGGGTGGTCGTCGGCGACGATAATCCGGCATGTCATGTCGTGAAACTCCTTGAAACATCCAGTCCTGCGCGCATGCTAACTTGACGCGCGGCGTTGTAACTGGCCGCTGGTCGTGTTCGATACGCGGTATTGCCGAGCGGCAAAAGACCACGGCAACACAGATTGCACAAGGAGGTGATTGCATGAACGTTGAGAAGGACAGCGAACTCGACCAGGCCACCCTGCGGATTATCGTGGCCGGTTGCGCCCTGGTCTGGTTTACCGTGATCGGTTTTCTCCCGGGGCAGCAGGTCGACCCTTATGTGCCGGTGATGATCTACATTGCCCTGTTCATGCTGGGTTCGATCCTGCTGCGCGTGGCCATCGCCCGCTGGCCCGGGCATTACCCGGCGCGGCGCATCCTGGGCATGGTCTACGACTACACCGGCACCTGTTACGGCCTGGTGGTAGGCGGCGAGGGGGCGCTACCGATTTATGCGGTGATGGTCTGGGTGAACCTGGGCAATGGCATGCGTTTCGGCTCGCGCTACCTGGCCATTGCCACCGTGCTGGCGCTGTTTGCGCTGTTCATGGTCTATCTGCTGACCCCGTATTGGCAGGCCCAGCCCTACATGGTGCTGATGCTGATGATCACCAGCACGGTGATTCCGGTGTACGCCCACATCCTGCTCAAGCGCACCCGCCTGGCGTCCGAAGAGGCGATTGCCGCCAACCTGGAAAAATCCCGCTTCCTGGCCCAGGCCAGCCACGACCTGCGCCAGCCGATCCACTCCATCGGCCTGTTCACTGCTTGCCTGCGCGAGGCCAACCTGGGGGGCGAAGAGCGGCGGCTGGTGGACAACATCGACCGTTCGCTGCTCAACGTGTCGCAGTTGTTCCGTTCGATCCTCGACCTTTACACCCTGGACAACGGACGCGTGCAGCCCAAGTACGAAACCGTGCACCTGGGGGAGTTGCTGCGGGATCTGGTGCGCCAGAACGCCGAAGCGGCGCGCTGGGCGAGGGTCGAACTGCGCTTGCGCCCCTGCAGTTACTGGGTGCGGGTTGATCCGGGGCTGTTGGCGACCATGGTGCAGAACGTGCTGTCCAACTGCTTCAAGTACGCCGCAGAACGGCCGGTGCTGATCGGTGTGCGCCGGCGAGGTGCGGGCCTGGCCATTGTCATTTATGACCAGGGCCGGGGGATTGCCGAGGAGCATCTGCCGAAGATCTTCGAGGAGTTCTATCGGGTTCGCCAAGTACGGGACAAGGACGTCGAGGGCGTCGGCCTGGGCCTGTCCATCGTCAAGCGCCTGGGGCAGTTGACCGACCTGCAGGTGACGATCCGTTCGCGGGTCGATCACGGTACTACCGTCAGCCTGCATGGCTTGGTATTGGCCGCGCCGCAGCGTTTGCACAGCCGTGACGAAGCGGTGCAGAACGGCTTGCTGACCGGGTTACGAGTCTGTCTGGTGGAAGATGACCGTAACGTCCTGCTGGCCACCTCGGCGTTGCTGGAACGCTGGGGCTGCGTGGTCCAGGCCGAATCGAGCGGGGAGGATCTGCGGACCGACTGCGACATCATCGTCGCCGACTACGACCTGGGCACCCGCGCCTCGGGCATCGAGTGCATCGACAGCATCCGCCAGCAGCGGGGCTGGGAAGTGCCGGCGCTGATCATCACCGGGCACGACATCGAGAAAATCCACGCGGCCCTGCACGACCGCAACATCGCCATCCTCTCTAAGCCGGTGCGCCCGGTGGAACTGCGGGGCACCTTGCGCGCCCTGCGCGAGACGCCGCTGGCGTCGGCCCGCAGCGCTTCGGCGACAGAGGTGGTTACCAGGTCCGGCACGGGATAAGCAGGGGGTAGTTGGTCATGGTCAGCTTCTTGTTCTCGCCACTGGCGAGTTCGACGAAGTCATCCAGCATCCCTGAGTACGAAGAGATCGAACTGCGCTCGGTGTAGTAGTGGGTGGTCACCGGCCCGTAGTTGGTGTTGCTCTGGCCGGTGCCCACGTACTCATTCCAGCGGCTGGTGCCGTACACCATGTCTTGGCCCTGGACGAAGTAGCGGCCCGGTTGCAGCCCCGTGAACTGGAAGATGCCGTTGCCGTTGGTCCGGGTCACCCGGTGCACGGCCACGGCCTCGGGGGCCATGCTCACCGGCGCGCCCTCGGGCTGGGACCTGCGCAAGTCATGCCAGGCCTGCAAGTGCGGGGTGACCGGGTAGAGATAGATCTCCACATTGCCGCTGTTCTCGATACCGTCGTTGCCGACGATGCAGAACTTGCCGGTGAGCGTTGCGTTGCCGGGTTGCAGGGCGGCGCGCGCGGCCTGGGTATCGAAGGGGACGGTGGGGTACTGCACGGTGTGGATCTTGACCGGCGGGTATTCGGCGAGGGTTCGTCCCTGGCGCGGCGCGCAGGCACTCAAGGCACAGGCGAGCAGGACTGTGCCTGCCACCATGAATAAGCGGGAGTTCATGGGTTCAGAACCTTTGCAGAGGTTGCAGTGTTCGCGCGACACAGCCCTGCCATGGCGCAGAGGCCGGTGGTCGCCGCGAACCTGGGTAGTCAGGGACTGCCGGCTTACTGCTTGGTGCACTGGGCGGGGAGCGCTACTGCGCCGCCCATGGTGGCGAAGGCGACCATGCCGCCGCTGGGCAATACGCAGTCATATTCGCCGTTGCTGGTGCTGGCAGTGAAGTAGGTCTGGGACGCGTCGCTGCGTACGTTCGAAACCGTGCTCACGGGCTTGCCGAGGGTGGTCTGGGCGCGGTTCTTGAGGTCGTCGTTGCTCGGTTTGGCGATGGCGCAACCGCCCAGGGCGAGGGCCAGGACGCTGAGCAGGGTGAGAGGACGGACGCTGGAATGGAGTTTCATGATGAATCTTCCTTGGTGTTGTTGTGTTTTCAACGGCGCAGCCGCTCCCGACACCGCAGAACGGCAGTGTTGGGGGAGAGCGGGTGGTTGCTCGGCACTATAGCCCCGGCCTGGGGGAGGGTCGATTAGCACAAATGGGCTAATGTCGCTTTGCAATTACGGGGCGCAGGGGGCGGTTATCGGGGCGGCTTGATTGGCCCGGCGGGGCGCGCCGGGCCCGGATCAGGGGTCAGGTGAGCAGTTGTTCCTGCAGGCGCCGGCCCAGCACATCGAGCAGGTCGCAGCCGTCGCGCAGGGGGATGACGCACAGCTGGGCGAAGTCCTGGAGCAGGGCCGGGTTGCTCTGCAGGTTGTCGTGACTGGCGATGTTTTCCAGCAACTGGGTGGCCGCGCGGATGCGGTGGGCGGCGGCCTCGTGGAGCGCGTCCAGCGGGGCGTGGGTGTCCACCAGCAGGGCGGGGATGTTGTAGTCGTTGCTGGTCAATGGCATGTGACGAGAGCTGGGCTCCGTCGCAGATGTATCAGGTTTGTTGGGTTTGACCTTTTTCATTTGATCGAGCTCCGGGTAGGCATGAGAGCTGCCAACGGCCTTCCTACGGGCTTGGGTGGCAGCCGCGCGCGGGGTAGGAATACCGAATACCCTTGGACTCGGCCACGCCGAAGCGTGCCCGCGCACGGCCGCCGCGGCTGATCTTACGGATGCGACAGATGCTCCGCAATCAGACGGGCGCTTATGCGCCAAGGGTTCTCGAAGGGTTCCTACGCCCTGTCACTGAATTTGCAATGACCCCCAGACCTTAAGGGCATCGTCTTGGAGGGACAAGGTGATGCAAGTGGACGCGAGTTGTAGGAATTTTCGGTGATCGCGGCTGAGGGGAGGGGGGGAGTTTTTGGTCTTGATCGGTGGGGAAGCAGTCGTAAAACCTGGATCTTTTTGTGTACATATCCGTTGCTGCGGTCATGGCGGCTGGCTCGGCATCCTTGCCGAGCTGCCCCCTACGCAACGCCTACGCTCGGCCGGCTGGGAAGGGGCCTAAAGATCAAGATCAAAAGCCAAAGCCAAGGTGCGCAGGCCGGCTCTTTGTAGCCGCTGCCGAAGGCTGCGAAACCAGGCGACGCGATATGTCAGGAATATCGGGGAGGCAGGTTTCGCAGCCTTCGGCTATGCCAAGAGCAACGTCGCCCTGTGAAGGAGAAATGAAACAAGGCCGGCCGGCAGGCCGCCGTCTTGCTCTTGCTGTGGCTTTTGATCTTGATCTGTTAGCCCCGTTAACCACGATGGCCGAACGCAGGCATTGAGCCGTGGGTAACCCGGCCATGGATGGCCGGTGGCGGCGGCCCACGGATCAATGCCGGAGTTCGGGCATGCTTCGCTATGCGAGGCACCGAGTGGAGGGGCAGAGCGTTTTGCTTACTTTTGTCTGGGCCGGCATTCCGGATTTTCAAAAGTGAGTCGCTGTAAGAGCGAAACCATAAGCCGCCACACCCGCAGCACCGGATATGTACCCCTACCCCCACTGTAAAAGCGCAACCACAAATGGCCCCCCCGTATCACCGGATATACATACCATCCCCCTCTACCCAGAGCACAAAAAAAGGCGGCTACCCGTAGGTAGCCGCCTTTTTCATCCCTGTCGGTAACGCTTATTCCGCCAGTTTGTAGGCAATGATGTAGTCGCCCATCTTGGTGCCCAGGGAGCCGTGGCCGCCCACGACCACCAGGACGTACTGCTGGCCGTCCTTGCCGGTGTAGCTCATCGGCGTGGCCTGGCCGCCCGCTGGCAGGCGGGATTTCCACAGTTCCTTGCCGTTTTTCACGTCATAGGCGCGGATGTACTGGTCCAGGGTGCCGCTGAGGAAGCCCACGCCACCGCCGGTGACCATGGAGCCGCCCATGCTCGGCACGCCGATTGGCAGGCCGATCGGGATCGGCGAACTGTCGCGGCTGGTGCCGTTCTTGTGCTTCCACACCACTTTGTTGGTGGTCAGGTCGATACCGGCCACGTAGCCCCAGGCCGGCGCTTGGCAAGGTACGCCGAGCGGCGACATGAACGGGTGCATGATCACCGCGTAAGGCGCGCCGGTGTTGGGTTGCACGCCCGAGGTTTCGCTTTCGCGCTTGCTGTCGGCGGCGACTTCGGCACGCGGCACCAGCTTGGAAACGAAGGCCATGTAGTTCGGGCTGGTGAACAGCAACTGGCGCACCGGGTCCAGCGACACGCTGCCCCAGTTGAACACGCCGACGTTGCCCGGGTAGATCAGGCTGCCCTGCACCGACGGCGGGGTGTACTGACCTTCATAGCGCAGTTCCTTGAACTGGATGCGGCACAGCATCTGGTCGAACGGCGTGGCGCCCCACATGGCTTTTTCGTCCAGTGGCGGCGGCAGCAGGTTCAGGTCCGAACGGGCCTGGGTCGGGGCGGTGTGGTCGCCTTCGACTGCGCCGGTCGGGGCCGGTACTTCACGGATCGGTACGATCGGGGTGCCGTCGCGACGGTCCAGTACGTACAGGCTGCCTTGCTTGGTCGGCTGGATCAGCGCCGGCTTGACGCCGTCCGCGGTCTTCATGTCGAGCAGGGTTGGCTGGCTGCCCACGTCCATGTCCCACAGGTCGTGGTGGGTGAACTGGTAGTTCCAGCGCAGCTTGCCGGTGTCGATGTCCAGGGCCACGGTGCCGGCGCTGAATTTCTCGGCGCCTGCGGTGCGGTTGCCGCCCCACTGGTCAGGCATCTGGTTGCCCAGTGGCAGGTAGACCATGCCCAGTTTCTCGTCGACGCTGGCCAGGGACCACATGTTCGGCGAGTTGCGGGTGTAGGTCTGGCCCTCCGGCAGGGGAGCGGTTTCGTCGGGGTTGCCCGAATCCCAGTTCCACACCAGGTGACCGTCGTGCGCGTCGAAGGCGCGAATCACGCCGGACGGTTCATTGGTCGATTCGTTGTCGGTGACGTGACCGCCGATGATCACCAGGTTGCGGGTGATGGCGGCCGGCGAGGTGGAGTAGTAGCCACCCGGAGTGAACGGGCCGATGCCGGCCTTGAGGTCCACGGCGCCCTTGTTGCCGAAGTCTTCACAGACCTTGCCGGTGTCGGCGTTGATGGCGATCAGGCGCGCATCGGCAGTGGGCAGGAACAGGCGGCGCGGGCAGCTGGCGGCGATGGCCTGGCCCGCAGGGGACAGGGTGGCCGGCTGGCTGATGGCGTCGGCGTTCTTGAAGTTGGCTTCGTCGTAGTACGACACGCCACGGCAGGTCATGTGCGCCCAGCCACGGAAGTCGTCGCCGTTGGGGCCCTGGATCTGCGGGTCGAAGCGCCAGATTTCCTTGCCGGTATCCGGGTCCAGGGCCAGCACCTGGCTGTGGGCGGTGCAGGCATAGAGCTTGCCGTTGACCTTCAGCGGGGTGTTCTGGTTGGTGATTTCCACCGGGTCCTTGGCGGTCGGCATGTCGCCGGTGCGGATGCGCCAGGCCTCCTGCAGCTTGCCGATGTTGGCCGGGGTGATCTGCTTCAGCGGCGAGTAGCGGTCGCCGAACTCGGTGCGGCCGTAGGCCTGCCAGTCGCCTTCAGGCATGGCCGGCGCGGTGCTGGTCATGTCGGTGCTGTCGCGGCCCAGGTCACCGGAGATTTCCCCAGGCTGGGTGAACTGGCTGCCGATGGCGGCGCCACCGGCCAGGACCACAGCCACGCTCAAGGCCGCAGTGCCCATGGGCGCAGGGCCATCGCGCAGCAGCGGACGACGGAACCAGGGTAGCAGCAGGACCACGCCCAGGGCGAACCACAGGGACAGGCGTGGCACCAGTTGCCACCAGTCCAGGCCGATTTCCCACAGCGACCAGAGGGTACTGGCGAACAGTACCAGGGCATAAAGGCCCAGCGCGGCGCGTTTACCGGCCAGCAGCAGGAGGCCGGTCAGCGTCAGGCCGATACCGGCCATGACGTAGTACAGCGAGCCGCCGAGCATGCTCAGCTTGATCCCCCCGGCCAGCAAGGCCAGGCCCATTAGCAGCAGCAAGACTCCGAGCAGGCTTGGCAGCCGGCGGCTCGGACTTGAAGCACCCTCAGTGCTCATAGTGTGGTTCTCCGTGACGTTAAGAGTGTTCCCGCGCTTGTTCACTGTAGATGACGATCAGGCGCGGGCTTGGTTCAGCTGAAAACTGTGAATGGCGTCGTTTCTGCCTCGCGGCTTTAGAACGAACTCTGGATCTTGATCCCGCCGATCAGCGCGTCGTCCACCTGGCTGACGCCACCGGGATGACGGATGTATTGCAGGTTGGGGCGCACGGTCAGCCAGTTGGCCAAGTGCACGCCGTAGTACAGCTCGGCGCTGTATTCGGTGTCCTGGGGCGGCAGGTAGCCGGGGTTGTCGTAGGCGTAGATCGCGCGGGCCTGGTTGCGGGCCTGGGCGTTCTTGCGGTACGCCGGGTTGACGTGGACTCGGGCCAGGGCAAAGCCGATGTCGTCCTTGGCGCGGGCATCGAACAGGCCCTTGTAGACCAGGCCGGCCTGGACGTAGTTGTCGATGGCGTTGGTCTTCTTGTCGTGGGCGGTGACGTTGGCGAACAGGCTCAGGCCGCGGGAGTGGTCGCTGGCCACGCTGGTGACTTGCTGTTGCGCGCCGAACCACAGGCCGTGCTTGCTTGAGCTACTGCGGTAGGCTTCGCCGCTCAGGGCCGCGCTCTGGCCGTTGCTGTCCTTGTACAGGTCGCTGGCCTTGGCGCTGCTGTAGTAGTAGCCGGCGCGGTACTCACCAGCCAGACCGTTGAGTTTCGGTGTCCACACCAACTCCACCGGCAGCAGGGTGCCCTGGGTGCCGCTGCCGCTGAGCTTGAAGCCGTTGTCGCGGTCCAGGTTCGATGGGTTCTGTTCATAGACGCCGATCTGCGCGTAGACCTCTGGAGTCAGGTGGTATTTGACCCGCAGCGCCCACTGGCTGACCGGCCAGTTGTACCAGACGCTGCCAGCCCAGTTGCCCACCTGGGAACCGCAGAACGCCAGGTTCTGGAAGTCGCAGGGGAAGCTGTTGAAATCTTCGCCCTGGCCGAAGCGGCCGGCCTTGATGTCGAGCTTCTGGTCGAAGAATTTCTGCTGGTACCACATCTGCGTCAGGCGCCAGGTCTGGCCGCGGCCCCAGACTTCCTGGGCCGAGGTGAAGCCGCCGACCCGTGGATCGTTGATCCGGTCGTTGCTGATGTTGTCGCCGTCGCGCTTGGTCACGGTCAGTTGGAACTCGGCGTCATCCCAGCCAAGGATCTTCTGCAGGTCCAGGTGGCTGCCGAAGGCGAACTGGTCGCTGTAGCGCGCGGTGCGGTCATGGTCGTAGCCGCCATGCAGGTTGGCGCCCATTTCGCCGACGTAGTCGACCTTGAAGTCGTAGCCCTTGTTCGCCAGTTCCGTGCGGGTGCCGTTCCAGTCGCCGAGCATCCAGGGCGAGTCACTGTCGAAGGCCGGGGCGGCCTGGGCGCAGGCGGCAAACCCCAGGGCGCCGAGCAGGCTCAGGGTCTTGGGCAGGGCAACGGGAGTCAGGACAGCGCTGTCTTTTAGGCGCTGAAAAGTAGGCATAGGCATTCGAGTCAGGTCTTTTTCTAGGAATAGGCAGAAGCAAGGGCGCGGCACGTGGCATCGATACGGGTTGATCGAGGACGGCAGGCCACTGATTTCAAAGGGAAAGATGAAACGGTTCAGCTTTATTAGGGGGCTAAGGATAAAGCGCCGTCTCATCAAGAGAAAGCGCTTTTATTGACATGAACCGTTTCGGATTCGGTAACAGTTACCGGGCCCGGGCAGGTTCAGCGCGGGGCGGTGGCCCCGGCGAGGGATTGTTTCTGCCGGGTGTAGCTCAGGGCGAAGTGCGCCACCAGGCCGAAGATCAACCCCCAGAACGCGGCGGCCAGGCCGAGAAAACTCATGCCCGAGGCGGTGACCAGGAAGGTGATCAGCGCGGCTTCACGCTGTTTCTCATCGGCCATGGCGCCGCTGAGCCCGGCGCTGATGGCGCCGAACAGGGCGAGGCCGGCCAGGGCCGCGATCAGCTCCTTGGGCAGGGCGGCGAACACCGAGGCCAGGGTCGCGCCGAAAATCCCCATGAGGATGTAGAACAGGCCGCAGGCGATCCCGGCGATGTAGCGTTTGTCCTTGTCTTCGTGGGCTTCGCGACCGGTGCAGATGGCGGCGGTGATGGCGGCAAGGTTGATGCCGTGGGAGCCGAAGGGCGCTAGCAGCGCCGAGGTGATGGCGGTCCAGGACACGATAGAGCGCGCCGGGGTGGTGTAGCCGGCGCTGCGCATCACCGCCATGCCCGGCACGTATTGCCCGGTGAGGGTCACCAGGGCCAGGGGCAGGCCGATGTTGATGATGGCGTGCCAGTTCCACTCGGGGGCGGTGAAGATCGGTTTGGCCAGCGCCAGGGTGATGGAGCCGCCATTGAAATTGCCGAGGCCGGCGGCCACGGCGCAGCCCACCAGCAGCACTGCCAGGATCGCGTAGCGTGGCGAGAAGCGTTTGCCCAGCAGATAGGCCGCGATCATCGCCAGCACCAGGGCCGGTTGCACGGTGACCGAAGTGAACAGCTCGGCGCCGAAGCGGAACAGGATGCCCGCCAGCATGGCCGCGGCAATGGCTTTGGGCAGGCGGCTCATGAGTTTGTCGAAGGCCCCGGACAGCCCGACCACGGCAATGATCAGCGAGGCGACTATATAGGCACCGATGGCCTGGGGCAGCGACACCGTGGGCAGCATCGATACCAGCAGCGCCGCGCCGGGGGTTGACCAGGCGGTGATCACCGGCACCTTCAGGCGCCAGCTCAGCAGCAGGCCGGTGAGGCCGCTGCCGATGGAGATGGCCCAGATCCAGGACGACACCTGGTCACTGGGCAAGTGGGCTTCGCGGGCGGCCTGGAACACGATGATCAAGGGGCCGGCGTAGGAAATGATCACGGCGATCAGGCCGGCGATCACGGCGGAGAGGGACAGGTCCTTGCTGAGACTGTGCATGGCATCTCGACTGGGCATGGAGTGGAAGAAGGATTGAGTCGATTGGGTTGGTGCTGGCTGAGTGTATTTCAATGAATTGAATCGATTCAATTGTTTCTCTAGAAAGATTTCTTTGAGAAGTCCTTTGTTTTTATATAAGTGACTGATTTAAAACTATTTATATTGATCATGAATAAGGCTTTCGAGTCGCCTGCAGTTTTTTCATTTGTCTTTTCATCGAATCAATAGCTCGATTGAGTCGATGTTAAAGGCGATTGCAGGCCTGTGATATGCTCCGGCCCACTTCAATGCAGCCGATGGTGATCAGCCTCCATGTGGGTTCCCCAGTTAAGCGAGTTCAATCAGCCGGTCTACCTGTCCATTGCCGACGCCTTGGCGCGGGACATCAGCAGCGGCCTGTTGAACGACGGTGACCGCTTGCCGACCTTGCGCGAGCTGGCGGTGACCCTCAATGTCACCCCCGGCACCATCAGCCGCGCCTACAGCGAAGCTCAGCGGCGCGGGCTGGTGCAGGGCGAAGTCGGGCGCGGCACTTATGTGCTGGCGCAGCCGCCGCTGGTGTTGCCGGAAGGTTCCAGTGCACCGTCGCTGTCCCTGGGGCAGTCCGAAGCCCTGGATCTGTCGATCATCAAGCCTTACAGCGAAACCCTGGAGTACTGGTTGCGCGGCGCGTTGGTGGGCATGGCCCGCAGCAGCGATTTCGGTCGTGCCCTGGACTACGCCCCCGACGGTGGTCATCCGGCCCATCGTGAAGCCGGTGCCCAGTGGCTGCGCCATTCCCTGCCCGAAGCCCATTGGCAACAGGTGGTGATGACTGCCGGTGCCCAGCACGGCTTGATGGTGGCCATCAGCGCCTTGAGCAATGCCGGCGATCTGCTGCTCTGCGAATCCTTGACCTACCCGGGCATCATCTCCGTGGCCCACGGCCTGGAGCGGCGCCTGCGGGGCGTGGCAATGGACGAGCAGGGGATGATTCCCGAGGCCTTGCGCGAGCAGTGCCTGCGGGAAAAACCGGCGCTGCTGGTGTGCGTCGCCAGTTGCCAGAACCCCACCACGGCGATCATGTCACCCCAGCGCCGGGCGCAGATTGCAGCGATTGCCGAAGAGTTCGACTTTTTGATCATCGACGACGATATCTACGGCTTTCTCGCCACCGATCCGTCGATCAAACCGCTTTCCAGCTATGCGCCGCAGCGTTCGGTGTACCTCACCAGCCTGTCCAAGGCGATCATGCCGGCGTTGCGCGTGGGCTATCTCTACAGCCCGCCCAAGTTGCTGTCGCGCCTGAGCTCAATGGTCCGCAGCAGCGTGTGGATGCCCTCGCCCCTGACCGCGCAATTGGCCAGCAACGTGATTGTCGAGGGATTGGACCGCAAGCTGGTGCAGACTCAGCGCAACGAAGCGGCGGCGCGTCAGGCGATTGCCCGGGAAGTGTTTGCCGGCCTGGAGATCGAGACTCAGCCCCACAGCTATCACCTGTGGCTGACCTTGCCAGAGCCCTGGACTGGCGATGAGTTCGCCACCCTGGCCCGAGCCAATGGCGTGCTGGTGATGAGCGGCAGCCAGTTCCAGGTGGAACGCGGTGCCAGATCCCGTTGTGTGCGGGTGGTGCTGATGTCGCCGACGACCCAGGACGAGTTGCGTTTTGCCCTGACTCAGTTGGCCAGCTTGATCGAGGCTGATCCGCGACGTTACCGCTGAGGCCGCTTCGCCGGCACCTGCCTCTTGTAGGTGCCGGCATGCTGGCGAACGGGGCCTTAGAAGGTGGTACGCAACCCCACTTCCACACTGCGCCCGGCGGCCGGGGCGATATCCCGCAGAATCGAGCTGGCGTAGCGCACGGTCTGGTTGGTCAGGTTCTCGCCCTTGACGAAGGCCAGCCACTGGCTACGGCCAATATCGAAGCGATAACCGGCACTGGCGCCAAAGGTGGTGTAGCCATCGGTGCTGCTTTCGTGGTCCGGCACTCGGCCCTGGCCGGCGGCATGCTGCACATCCAGGCGCGCCTGCCAGCGATCCAGTTCCCAGAGCAGGCCGCTGTTCAGGCGCAGCGGGGCAATGCGCGGCAGGTACTGGCCATTGTCGAGGTTCTTGGCCCGGGTGTAGTCGCCGGACAGATCCAGAGCGAACTTGCCGTAGGCGCTTTCTCCCAGGCTCCAGCGATCCTGGGCTTCGATCCCAGTGAAGCGTGCTCGTACTCCGCTGTAGGCGTATTCCGGAATTGCGCCTGCCTCTTCTTCGCCTTCATCGTTCAGGGTGCGCCCCGTGCCCAGCAGGCCGATGTAGTTGGAGAAGTGGCTGTAGAACACCCCGACGCTGCCTTTGTGGGTGCCGTTGTCAAAGCGCAGGGCCAGGTCGCTGGACACGGCCTTTTCCTTGGACAGCTTGGCGTTGCCCAGCTCATAGGTGCCGGTGGCGACGTGGGCGCCGTTGGCATACAGCTCATAGAAGGTCGGGGCGCGTTCGGTGTAGCCCAGGGTCGCGGCCAGGGACCACACCGGTGTCAGGGTATAGACCGCGCCGGAGGACAGGCTGCCGGCAGTGAAGCTGCTGGACTTGTCGGCCTGGGCAAAACGCTCGTTGCCTTTGCCGTCCGGGTCCACGGTGGTGTGTTCCAGGCGCCCGCCGAGGCTGAGTTTCAGGCGCTCGGTGGCTTGCAGTTCTTCAAGAATGAACAGGGCGCCGCTGTTGGTATCGGTCTTCGGTACGAAGGCTTCTTCACCCAGGGCGGAAAACTCGTTGCGATTGACCTGGGCGCCGACCACGCCTTCCAGCGGGCCGATGGGCAGGTGCCGAGCCTCGACCCGCGCCTCGTAACCCTTGTTCTTGAAGGTGGTGCCGGTTTCACCGCCTTCGATCTCCCGGTGCTCATAGTCGGTGTAGCCGGCGTTGAACTTGAGCGAGCTGAACGGGCCTTGCAGGTTGCGCAGCTCCGAGGCAAAGGCGTAATGATCCTGCTTCATGCGGATACGCACGTCGTCTTCGGCGGGTGAGCCGTAGTTGGCGTCGTAGTTGCTGTAGGACAGGCCGGCATAACCGTCGTCCCAGGTGTAGGAACCGCCGATGGCGCCGCCGTCCTGGCGTCCGTCGCTGTTGCCCAGGCGGCCTTTCTTGCCGTCGCCATCTTCGCTCGCTGGCGCGTGGCGGCTGCGGGCGTAGCCGGGAATCTTCAGGTCATTGAACTGCCGGGAGTTGGCGTCCAGGTGCAGAGCGAAGGTGCCGTCGCCGGCTTCCAGTTTTCCGGCGCTGCTGCGGGTGGTGTCGGCGCCGCCGTAGCGCAGTTCACCGGCCCCGTGAATACCCTCGATGGCTTCGGTGGGAATGCGGTTGTCGAAGCTGTTGATGACCCCGCCAATGGCGTTGCCGCCGTACAGCAAGGCTGCCGGGCCACGAACGATTTCGATGCGTTCAACGTTGACCGGGTCCAGAGGCACGGCGTGGTCGTAGGACAGCGACGAGGCATCCAGGGCGCCGACGCCATTTTGCAGGATGCGGATGCGGTCACCGTCCAGGCCACGAATCACCGGGCGGCTGGCACCGGGACCGAAGTAGGACGAAGACACACCCGGCTGCTTGTTCAGGGTTTCACCGAGGCTGCCTTTCTGTTGCAGGGTCAGTTGATCGCCTTCCAGCACGGTGGTGGGGGCGGCCAGCTCAGTGCTGCCCAGAGGATTGGCGGTGATGACTTGCTGGGGCAAATCCAGGGCCTGGGCCTGGGAGGCAATCAGCAAGGCGGCGGACAGCGGCGACAGGCGCCACAGTAAAGAGCGGGAAGGGCGAGGGACTGAAAGGGACATCGGTCATTCCTTGGCAAGCGTTGCGCAGCGCGCTTTGAGTCAGAAAACAGGCAGGACACGGGGGTGCCCAGGATGCGGGTGAGTTGTTATTGATTGATACAATATAACATCTCTTTTGTCGCGAAAAGCCAGGAACTTTTTGCTTCTCATGCTCAATCGCCGTGGTTGTCTACGGCGGCTACAGTTAAAACAGCGCTCTGGCGCGGGCGCATGGCCTCGGCTAAGGTGCGCGGCTTTCCCTATTTTCTTCCCGCAAAGGCCTGGCATGACCGACACCCACACCGACCCGCTGCATGGCGTAACCCTGGAACAGATCCTCAAGGCGCTGGTGGAACACTACGAATGGTCGGGGTTGGCCGAGCGCATCGATATCCGTTGCTTCAAAAGTGACCCGAGCATCAAGTCGAGCCTGACCTTCCTGCGCAAGACACCCTGGGCACGGGAAAAGGTCGAGAAGCTCTACGTGAAGTTGCAGCGCACCAAGCGTCCGCTCTGAGGAATTCCATGGCCGGTGTATCGCTGCAGGGGCTGCTCAGCCGACGCGGGCTGATCGCCATTGCCGCAGTGCTGGGTTGGCTGGGGCTGACGGTTCAGCTGTACCTGATTCTGTTGTTGCGCTGGGAGGCCGGGGCCAGCCTGCTGGGTGGGCTGGTGAACTTCTTCAGCTTCTTCACCGTACTCAGCAATACCTTGGTGGCCAGTGTGCTGACCTGTGCCCTGAATCTGCGGATTTCCCGGGGGCAGGCGTTCATGCTGCGTCCGGCGGTCAGTGGCGCGGTAGCGGCGAGCATTGTCCTGGTGGGGTTGGCGTACAGCCTGCTGTTGCGTCATCTGTGGCATCCCCAGGGCTGGCAATGGCTGGCGGATGAGTTGCTGCACGACGTGATGCCGGTGCTGTTCCTGATCTACTGGTGGTGCTGTGTGCCCAAGGGGGGGGTGCGGCTGTGGCACGTCGGCTTATGGATGCTTTATCCGATACTGTATTTCGCCTATCTGCTCTTGCGCGGGAATGTGCTGGGGCTGTACCCCTATCCTTTTATCGCTGTGGACAAGCTCGGCTATCCCCAAGTGCTGCTCAATGCCCTGGGCATATTGGCGGGATTCGTCCTGGTGTCGTTGTTGTTGCTGGGCCTGGATCGCTGGCTGGGCAAGCGCCCGGCGCAACCCCGGTAGGCCCCGGCTTGCCAGCGAGGGGGGCCTTGAGACCGCTTTCGCTGGCAAGCCAGTTCCTACAAGGGAAATGCATTCCCGGCCACTCCGTAGGAGCCGGCTTGCCAGCGAAGGGGGCGTTGAGATCGCCTTCGCTGGCGTGCCAGTTCCTACCGTGAGGCGGGCCTATTGTTCTTCGCTGCCGTCCAGGCGCCAGTAACCGGCAGCCTTGACGAATTCGTCGTTGAGCCGGTGCTCATCCAGCAGCACTCGACGAACCTGGCGCGAGACCTTGCTCTCGGTGGCCACCCAGGCATACAGCTTGCCTTGCGGGACCTGCAACTGACGCACAGTGCTGATCAGGTCCTGCGCGCCGCCATCACGCTCCACCCAGATCACCTCGACCTCGGCGGCGCTATGCAGTGCCTGGCGCTCCGCTCGATCCTGAACCTCGATCACCGCCAATACCCGGCGTCCGGCCGGCAGTTCTTCCAGGCGTCGGGCTATGGCGGGCAGGGCCGTTTCATCGCCGATCAACAAGTAGCTGTCGAAGATGTCCGGCACGATCATCGACCCCCGCGGGCCGCCGATGTGCAGGTACTGCCCCGGCTTGGCCTGCTCGGCCCAGGTCGAAGCGGGGCCGTCGCCATGGAGCACGAAGTCAATGTCCAGTTCGCCCTGTTCCAGGTCGTAGCGGCGCGGGGTGTAGTCGCGCATGGCGGGCATCGGTCCGCTGTCCTTGCCTGGGCCCAGCACCAGGGTTTCCAGGGCGGCTTGCTGTTCGGCGTTCTGCGGGAACAGCAGCTTTACATGATCGTCGCTGCCCAGGCTGATGAAGCCGGCCAGCTCCGGCCCGCCGAGGGTGATGCGGCGCATGCGCGGGGTCAGGTCGACGACGCGCAAGACTTCCAGGCGCCGGCGCTTGATCTCGTGCATGACCCGGTGAATGGATGGCTCTGGGGTTGCAGTCATTCGGATTTCTCCTGGGCAGTGTGGCTGACAGGACCATCGACAATGGCCTTGGCGGTGTTGTTCAGCAGGTCACGCACCCGAAGGATTTCTTCCGGGCTCCAGCGCCCATGGTGCATTTGCAGGGCGTGGCGCAGGTTGTGCACCGCCTCATGGATTTCTGCAGGGCGGTCGTGGCCGCGCAGGGAGCGCTTGCTGACCTCGATGCGCATGTGCACACCGTCCAGGGCAATGGCCTGCTCCTGAAGGGAAAGACGACCGGCGTCGGTGACGCTGTAGCGCTTTTTTCCGCCTTCGGCGTCGCCCTGGATCATTTCGCTTTCTTCCAGAAAGGTCAGGGTCGGGTAGATCACTCCGGGGCTCGGGCTGTAGGCGCCGTCGAACATGCCTTCGATCTGGCGGATCAGGTCGTAGCCGTGGCAGGGCTGCTCGGCGATCAACGCCAGCAGCAGCAACTTCAAGTCGCCGGGGGCAAACACCCGGGGGCCGCGGCCGCCGCGTTCACGAGCGGGGCGGCGCTCGAAACTGTCGTGGCCGTCACCCTGTTCGCGGTGGTGAGAGGGCTCTCTCATTTTCTCTTTCTCCTGTTCGGTTCAGATATAACTTAAGATATATCTTAACGATTGCGCAAGCACTTCTACGCCATCCAAAGCTGCCGTTGGTCTGAGATGGAAAATCACAATGGGCGGGCGCTCCACGCCATGGAGTGGCGTGGAGCGGCTAGTAACCGGAGGGATTCAGCGTTGCGCGAGGCTGCCCAGGCACTGGGTGCTGCTGCCAGGCTGCAGGTAGGGCATGAGAATCGGCGCCATGCCCTTGAGCACCTGCACCGGCAAGGCCGAGGTGAACTTGAAGCCCTGGGCCGAAGCCCCTGGCACGTAGGCTGTGAGGGTGCCGAAGTGGTGATCGCCGATGTAGAACACGAAGGTTGCGGTGCGGTTGATGGACTTGGAGCTCAGCACCCGGCCGCCGGCACCAGTGGCCTCGATGCGGTTGTCGCCAGTACCGGTCTTGCCGCCCATGGCCAGTGGCGTGCCGTCCGCCAGTTTGAAACTGCCGGACACCCGTTTCGCGGTACCGGCATCCACCACCTGTGACAGGGCCCCGCGCAGCGCCGTGGCGACCTCCGAAGGCATCACGCGCTTGCCCTTGCCAGGGTCGTTGCTCAGGCGGGTTTCGTAAGGCGTGCCGGCGGCAAAGTGCAGGCTGTCGATACGCAGGGACGGCAGGCGCACGCCGTCGTTGAGGATGGTGCCCACCAGTTCGGCGAGCGCCGCCGGACGATCGCCGGAGCTGCCGATGGCGGTGGCCAGGGAGGGCACCAGGTGGTCGAACGGGTAACCGACGCTCTGCCAGCGCTGGTGAATATCCAGGAACGCCTCGACTTCCAGCATGGTGCGGATGCGACTGTCCCGGGCGCTGCGATGGCGACTCTTGAACAGCCAGCTGTAGACCTCCTGGCGTTCGAATTCACTGGCCTTGACGATCTGGCTGAAGGTCGCGTCGGGGTTGTTCATCAGGTAGCCCAGCAGCCACAGGTCCAGGGGATGGACCTTGGCGATGTAGCCCTGGTCCGGCAGGTCATAGGCTCCCGGGCCATAGCCGGCATAGAGCTTGTCCAGGCGCTCGTCGGTGAGTTTCTCGGCGGTCTTGGCGTTTTTCATATGGGCCCGGACAAAGCGATTGAAACTGTCCTGGCTGGCGTCCGGCAGCAGGTAGCGGTGCACGGCAGCCAGGCGGATCGCCGTGGGGTGCATGCCGTCGAGAAAGGTGTCCAGGCGTGCCTGGGTGTCCTTGTTGCGGTACTTCTTCCAGAACCGCAGCAGGAACGAGGTGCCTTCGTGGTCGGCGAAGCGTGCCAGGTATTCCTGGCGTCGCGGGTTGGCGTCGTCCTTGAGCAACTCGGCACTGCTGCTGTCGCCGCCGTAGGTGCTGTAGCGCACCAGGTCACGCATCAGGCGAATGAACGGCAGGTTGATGGATTCGCGCAGGGCATCGCGCAGGGTCGGGCTGCGGCCGTTGTCCTCTTTGCGGAAGTTGTTGAAGTGATGCAACCCGCCGCCGGTGAAGAAGGCTTCGCCGGGGCTGGCGGAGTAGGTGCGGTCCAGGGCCGCGTCGAGCATCTTCGGCAAGCTGCGGTCGCTATTCTGCATCAGGTAGTCGAGGGCCCAGCGGCTCAGTCGGTCCTGGTCGTTGACCACAAATTTCTTCAGCTCGGCCGGGGTTTTCCCAGCGTGCTTGTCGTGCAACTCGGCAATGATCTGCAGGTAGGTGGTCAGCACCCGCAGCTTGGCGGTGGAGCCCAATTCCAGCTTGCTGCCTTCGTTGATGTCGAAAGGCTGGTCGGTGCTGTCGGTCTGCACCCGCACCCGCGAGCCGTCGGGGGTGAGTTCGAACAGGGTGAAGCTGTAGCGCACCTGCGTGGTGCTGGTGGGGGTCAGCAGGCGCTCGCCGAGCACACCGATCTGCGCGGCGAAAGCCGGGTCGGCGAGGTGCTTGAGGTACTCGGTGGCCTGGCGCTGCAGGTCGCTCTGCAAGGTGCTGGTGGCCGACAGGTCAAGGCGGTCCAGGTCGTACAAGGGGCGGTTGAGCAGCGCTGCCAAACGGCGGCGGGCCACGCTGATGCCCTTGTTGGTTTCGATCGGCTGGATCGTCGGCTGCTGCTGCCAGTCGCGGTAGCTGACCTTGCTGGCCAGGGCCGCGGCGGTCAGGGCGGGATCGATGACATTGTTCTGCGCCAGCAGGCGGATATGGCTGTCGGTGAGGTCCGCCAGCTCGGCGTGCCTCTTGACCAGATAATAGGAAGGGCGGCGTTGCGCGATCATCAGCGACAGCACCTGGCGCAGGGCCAGGCCGCGCTGGGCCAGGCTCCTGGCATCGGTGGCGTTGCTGGACAGGGCCTGGTTGACCTGATCGAAATCGGCGCCGTACCAGACCCGCAGGCCCTCGGCCATGCCATGTACCTCGCCGTGCCCCGGAACTGCCGACAGCGGCACGCTGTTGAGGTAATCGCGGACGATCCGGCGCCGGGCCTCCAGGGTTTGCGGGCCATCCTGATAGGCGCGCACGCTGGCGGAAATCATCTGGCGGATCTTTTCGCCGCCGGACACCGTCAAGCCATCGGGGGAGTGGCGGTATTTTTCCAGCTGGGTGGCCAGGGTGCTGCCGCCGGCGGTCTGCCCGGGCAGGTGCAGAAGCTTGGCCACCTGGGACCAGGCGGCCTTGGCGAAGCGCGGCCAGTCCACCGCCGGGTTGGCCTGGGCCAGCTTGGGGTCCAGCAGATCGCGGTTCTCGATGAACAGCAGGCTGTGCACCATCAGGGGCGGAATATGGTTGAAGCTGGCATACAGCTGTTGTGGGTAATTGAATTGATACAGGGGCGCGGCGCGGCAATCGGTGATGGACAGGCCGGCCTGGATTTTCTCGGTATAGGGCACGAAAAAACCGTTTTTGCTGTAGTCCATCAATGCCGGGGAAAACCGTGTCTGAGCGTCGATCAGGTAGCCGCGCTTGAGCAGACGCGGCAGGAACTCGCCCAGGGCGCTATAGCCCAGACGCCGGTCGAAGGGGCCGGCGCCGGGATAGAGTATGGCGTCGCTGGGGCCTGGTTGCAGGGAATAGCTCAAGTCTTGAGCCAGCTTGCTGAACTCCCGCGCCTGGAGCTTGGAGGTACGCATTTCCCGGCTGGCGGCGACACCCAGGGCGATCAGCGTGATCAGCAGTAGCAGCCAGAACAGGCGCCAGGCATAACGGCGGGACCTGGGTTTTTTGGGTAAAGGCGCTTCGTCCTCGCTGTGGTTTGGCACTGCGTTTTTACGCGAATCGGTCTGCCACAGAGCGCCCATAGTCGATTGATCCATTCACGCAGATTGATCGGACTTGTCTGAAGCTTAGTCGGTGGTAGCCGCGGCAGAAGAAATTGTGAAAGCAATGGGTCCTGGAACCGGGCCGCGGCCCCGGGGCTGATCAGGAACCGGTGGGAAAGGGCTGTGATAGAGCCTTCTTCCAGGTAAATACGCCCTAGGTAGGGGCATGACGATGCACCAGGGCTGTGCAATACTCCGGGCCCTTTCCGAGTGAGGTTTAAGGGCAAAAAGCAGGTAATGCTTCTCCGCGAAAGCGGTATTTGCCGAGATTTCTCTCTGAATTTAGCTACTTATAGAGTGAAAAGCCCTGTCGGGAGCTTTTTATACTGCGCACCCCGCTGATCTGGCAGGTCTTGTCCTACAGACGCGCCGCCCCACAAGGCCGGTACGGTTGAGCAAGCTGCGGCTATCCGCCACGGCTTCGCAGACTCGGTGGTTCATATCCAATAACAAAATGAGGTTGTATCTCTATGTCAGTTGGCAACCAACTGCCCCACGGCGAGACCGCTCAGGGCGGCCCGCTGAAACGCGAACTGGGCGAACGGCATATTCGCTTGATGGCCCTGGGCGCCTGTATCGGCGTCGGCCTGTTCCTGGGCTCGGCCAAGGCCATCGAAATGGCCGGTCCGGCCATCATGCTGTCCTACATCATCGGCGGCCTGGCGATCCTGGTGATCATGCGCGCTCTCGGCGAGATGGCGGTGCACAACCCGGTCGCCGGTTCCTTCAGCCGTTACGCACAAGACTACCTGGGTCCATTGGCGGGTTTTCTCACCGGCTGGAACTACTGGTTCCTGTGGCTGGTGACCTGTGTCGCGGAGATCACGGCGGTGGCGGTGTACATGGGCATCTGGTTCCCCGATGTGCCGCGCTGGATCTGGGCCCTGGCGGCCCTGGTGAGCATGGGTTCGATCAACCTGATCGCGGTCAAGGCCTTCGGTGAGTTCGAGTTCTGGTTCGCCCTGATCAAGATCGTCACCATCATCGCCATGGTGATCGGCGGCGTTGGCATCATTGCCTTCGGCTTCGGCAACGACGGCGTGGCCCTGGGGATCTCCAACCTGTGGACCCACGGCGGCTTCATGCCCAATGGCGTGACCGGCGTGCTGATGTCGCTGCAGATGGTGATGTTCGCCTACCTGGGCGTAGAGATGATCGGCCTCACCGCCGGTGAAGCGCGCAACCCGCAGAAGACCATTCCCAATGCCATCGGCTCGGTGTTCTGGCGCATCCTGCTGTTCTACGTGGGCGCGCTGTTCGTGATCCTGTCGATCTACCCGTGGAACGAGATCGGCACCCAGGGCAGCCCGTTCGTGATGACCTTCGAGCGTCTGGGCATCAAGACCGCCGCCGGCATCATCAACTTCGTGGTGATCACTGCTGCACTGTCCTCCTGCAATGGCGGCATCTTCAGCACCGGGCGCATGCTCTACAGCCTGGCGCAGAACGGCCAGGCCCCGGCCGGCTTCGCCAAGACCTCGAACAACGGTGTGCCGCGTCGCGCGCTGCTGCTGTCGATCTTCGCCCTGCTGCTGGGCGTACTGATGAACTATCTGGTGCCGGAGAAAGTGTTCGTCTGGGTGACCTCGATCGCCACCTTCGGGGCGATCTGGACCTGGGTGATGATCCTGCTGGCCCAGCTCAAGTTCCGCAAGGGCCTGAGCCCGAGCGAACGGGCTGCGCTGAAATACCGCATGTGGCTGTACCCGGTCAGTTCCTACTTCGCCCTGGCGTTCCTGGTACTGGTGGTGGGGCTGATGGCCTACTTCCCGGACACTCGCGTGGCGTTGTATGTCGGCCCGGCGTTCCTGGTGCTGCTGACGGTGCTGTTCTACCTGTTCAAGCTGCAACCGACCAATGTCCAGCAAGGGGCGGTGCGTTCGGCGTCGTGATCCCTCGCTCGGCAAGCTCTTGCCTTGAGCATCCCGGGCCAACTGCCTGAACAGAAGAATCCGGCGTCCCGCCAGGGCCGCCGGATTTTTTTTGTCGCGGTTCAGCCTCCCAGGGTGCCGCTGGTATCGGCATCGAAAACCGCCTTGGCTTGTTGGGCCAAGGGGCTCAGCAGGCTCAACAGCGTCGCTGCGTCATAGAGCTGGTGGGCTGCCAGGTTCGCCGGGGTGGGGTCGATGGGAATCAGCACTTCGGCATCGGCTGCGTGCAGCCAGATCGCCGTCACCTGCAACGCCGGAATGAACAGCAACCTCAATTCGCAGGATTTCCCCTGCAGCAGGGGTGCCTGTTCCGCCAGGTTCAGGGCACTGATGGTGGACGCCGCCAGAACGCCGTGATTGAGCGCCGCGAACTCGACCTTGCCGGCCACTTCCGTCAGTTGCGCATCGGCGATGGATACACCGCCGGCGAACACCAGGTAATGCCAGTCCCCCGTCGTGGCCTGGTCCAGGCCCTTGCCGTTGGCCAGGTCCTCCAGGCCGAGGGCGTAGCCGCGAAATGCCTGGGACAGGCTCAGGGTGCCGGCATTGGCAAAGGCGCGGTTGACGCCGAAACCCTGGGTGCGCAGGGCTGCCTGCAGTGCCGGGTGCAAGGTCTGGACGCCGTGGGTGGGCGCCTTGGGGTAAGTCAGTTGCATGACGCCTCCTAGTTTTTCCGGGTGAAGTAGGTGTGGGTCCAATTGCCGCCGCCGTTGTAGGAACCGGGGAAGCTGTTAAGGGCACGGGTCGAGTAACCGAAGATGGAGTCGGCGACCAGGATGTAGCTGCCATCGGTGCCGTAGATCGTCAGGAAATGCGCGCCGCCGCCATACCAGGCGCAACGCAGGCCGACGGGACGGCCCATGCCGAGCTGGTTTTCGATGGCCGGCATCTGCATCCGGTTTTCCCGCATCCCGCCATAACTGCGGGTGGTTCTGAGGGCCGAGTCCAGGTAGCCGTAGACGTTGCACGGTCCGGGCTGGCTGCAGCAGGAGTTGCGGCCCAATTCGGCATTGGCCACCCCGCACTGGGTCCAGGAGCCGGTGCCGTAGTAGTTGCCGACCGATGCCGACAGTGCCGCCCAGCACCAGTTGCTCTGGGTTTGCGGCTGCACGCTGAAATTGAGTCGGGCGCCGGCCTGGGGGGCCGCCTCGGCGCGTGGGTCGATTTCAGCCAGTTGCGGATCGATCAGCGTACCGGCCAGGCATTGGGGCAGGGCCTGCGGGTTGCCGGTGGGGGTCAAGGTCGTGCTTAACATGTTCATCCTCCATGAGTGAAAACCAGCCTCCGGCTGGTGTCGCTGTGGCATCTGGGCTACAGCAAGTTGCCGGACCCGGCGCTGGGTGCTGCGCGGCGCCAGCCTCGATGGCGTGCGCTGGCCGGGTCTGCAAGCAACCTTAGATGAGGTATGCGTCAATGCAATTTAATTATGCGTTTATGCATTGTGGCGGACGTGAATGTCCCTGATAAGGGGGGCGTCCACAGTCGGGCCCGGTCCGGGTTGTGACCCCTTGTCGAGTGCCGAGTGAGGCTAGACGTCGATGATCACCAGGGTGCCGTGGCTGCCGGGCAGTACGCTATGGGCCTGGCCGGCTTGCACCAGGTACATCTGGCCGGCCAGCACTTCGACAGTGGCCTGGCCAATGCCCAAGCGCAGGCAGCCCTGGGTCACCAGCAGGCCTTCGTTGTAGTCGTGGATTTCTTCCGGGTAGGGCGCCTGGTCCATGCGCAGGACCTTGATACGGGCCGCGCCGACCTGGCCCACCAGCGAGGATTGCCAGGGACCGGGCAGTTGCTGGGACAGTTGCTCGAAGGACAGCAAGGGCATGGTGGAACTCCGAAAGGTCAGTGGTGGTTCGCTCTGCTTTCGGTGGTCCGGTCAAGCATCGGGAGGATGTCGGCTTCTAGAATTCGTCCATCAGCAGTACGCGGCATTCGCGGGCTTGGAAGGCGTTGATCTGTGGTACCAGGCGGGTGAAGTGTTCGGTGTTGCAATGAGCGTCGAGGGCGGCGCGGTCCGGCCACTGTTCGACGAAGATGAAGTGCCCGGGGTCTTTCTGATCGACGAACAGATCGTAGGCGATGCACAGCGGCTCCTGGCGGGTTTTTTCCACCAGTTCGGCGTACCACGGGCGCACGGTTTCCAGGTGTTCGGGCTTGATGAAGTCTTCAGCGATAACCTTGAGCATTCCAATCTTCCTTGTGAGTCGCCAGGCTCCCCAGGTAGCCGGGGAGGCCTGGACAGGCGTGCTTAAGCGGCGGCTTGGGTATTGGGTTCGAAGCTGTCGGCCCGGGCCAGTTGCCACATGCGCGAGTAGAACTCGCCGTTGACTTCGCCGGTGAGCAATTCGCCGGGCTTGAGGAACACATGCAGTTGGGAGAACAGCTTGATCTCGGTGGCCGACATGCGTCGCACCAGGTGCTTGGCTTCCAGTTGCGACGGGTGCTGCAGGCCGGCGGCGGCCAGCATCTCGGCCAGGGCCTTGAGGGTGTTGCGGTGGAAGCTGTACACCCGCTGGGCCTTGTCCGGCACCACCAGGGCACGCTGGCGCAGGTTGTCCTGGGTGGCGACACCGGTGGGACATTTGTTGGTGTGGCAGCTTTGTGACTGGATGCAGCCGATGGCGAACATGAAGCCCCGGGCCGAGTTGGCCCAGTCGGCGCCGATGGCCAGGACGCTGGCGATGTCGAAGGCACTGACGATCTTGCCGCTGGCACCGAGCTTGATCTTGTCCCGCAGGTTCAGGCCCACCAGGGTGTTGTGGACGAACAGCAGGCCTTCGCGCATGGGCGCGCCGATGTGGTCGGTGAACTCCACGGGGGCTGCGCCGGTGCCGCCTTCCTTGCCGTCGACCACGATGAAATCCGGGAGGATGCCGGTTTCCAGCATGGCCTTGGCAATGCCCATGAATTCCCACGGGTGGCCCAGGCAGAACTTGAAGCCCACCGGCTTGCCGCCGGACAGCTCACGCAGTTGCTGGATGAAATGCATCATTTCGATCGGGGTGGAAAATGCACTGTGGCTCGACGGCGAAATGCAGTCCTCGCCCATGCGGATGCCGCGGGTGTCGGCAATTTCCTGGGTCACCTTGTGCTTGGGCAGGATGCCGCCATGGCCCGGCTTGGCGCCCTGGCTCATCTTGATCTCGATCATCCGCACTTGCGGGTTCTGCGCCTGGGTGGCGAAGCGCTCGGGGTCGAAGCGGCCGTCGGCGGTGCGGCAGCCAAAGTAGCCACTGCCCAGTTCCCAGGTCAGGTCGCCGCCGTGTTCACGGTGATAGGGGCTGATGCTGCCTTCACCAGTGTCGTGGGCAAAGTTGCCGAGCTTGGCACCCTGGTTCAGGGCACGGATGGCGTTGGCACTCAGGGAGCCGAAGCTCATCGCCGAGATGTTGAATACCGAGGCCGAATAGGGCTGGGTGCATTGCGGGCCGCCGACGGTGACCCGAAAGCTGCTGGGGTCGCTCAAGGGCGCCGGGCGCATGGAGTGGCCGATGAACTCGAAGCCCGACTGGTAGACATCGATCAGGGTGCCGAAGGGTTTGTCGGCGCTTTCATTCTTGGCCCGCGAGTACACCAGGGAGCGCTGGGCGCGGGAAAAGGGCAGGGCGTCGCTGTCGGATTCCAGCAGGTATTGGCGGATCTCCGGACGTATGCCTTCCACCAGGTAGCGGATGTTGCCCAGGATCGGGTAGTTGCGGCGTACCGCGTGGGGACTTTGCAGCAGATCGAAGATCCCCAGCAGGCTCAGCAGGCCGGTGACCAGGGTGAATGGCCAGAGCCAGTCGTGTTCGAGAAAGGGCAGGCTGGCGAGGGTGAATATCACGCAGGCAGCAAAGAAGGCGTAGCGGCTCAGAAGTGACAGGCTCATACGGTTTCCTTGGTTCGGACTCATCAGGTCAATCAGGCACCGGGTGCCTTGATAACGGGTAATCGACAGCGACACCGAACGGCTGAGACGGTGGGCTGCACAGGCATTTCTTATAGGAATTCACGGCTGTGTCAGAGCGTTGCAGCCCAGCATACTGGCCCGCTGGGGCCTTACGGGCAAGCCTGAATGGGGGGATCGAGGCAGGACTTAGACCATTGTTGCAGAATCTTATTGCGATAAGTTCTCGTTTAAAGAGGGTTTTATTGTTACTGTATAACACTGTTTTTCACCCCAGCCGCTGGAGACTCCGATGAAACCCAACATTCACCCTGACTACCGCCCCGTGCTGTTTCACGATACTGCCGCCGACGTGTTTTTCCTCATTGGCTCTACCGTCGATACCGACCGCACCTACCAGCACAGTGATGGCCAGACCTATCCGTACGTGACCCTGGATGTGTCCAGCGCTTCGCACCCGGTGTACACCGGCCAGCAACGCAAGACCCAGTCCGAAGGCCGTATCGCTGGCTTCAACAAACGTTTTGCCTCCTTCGGTTCCAGCGGTAAAGCCGCTGCCAAGTGAGGTCATTGGCCTCCATTCTCGCCGCCGTCCGTTGGAGCTCTTCCAGCGGACGGATGGTATTAAAAAGCCATCATTCCCCTCGGAAATGCTTCTACGCTTGAATCAGGCAACAAGGATCAGTGTTGCCAGTGAAAAGAATGAAGGACATGTGCATCGATGTTGACCCGAGGTGTCTCATGGGTGAGCTGAACGTTGCCACAGTCACACGCCAGTCCGAGGTTCTGTTGGTAGACAGCCAGGACGCGATCCTGCAACGCCTGCACCAACTGCTCAGTGCCCATTCCTACGTGCTGCACCTTGCCCACGACGCCAGCGAAGCCCTGAAGGTCATGGCCACCCGGGAGGTGGACCTGGTAATCAGCGCCGCCCATCTGCCGCAGATGGATGGCCCGTCCCTGCTGGCGCGCATTCATCAGCACTATCCGGACACTACGCGCATCCTGCTGACCGGTGACCCGGACCTGAAACTGATCGCCAAGGCGATCAATGAAGGGGAAATCTACCGTTACCTGAGCAAGCCCTGGGATGACCAGGAACTGCTGCTGGCCCTGCGCCAGGCCCTGGAGCACCAGCATTCCGAACGTGAGCGCCAGCGCCTGGAAGCTCTGACCCAAGAGCAGAACGCTGAGCTCAAGGCCCTCAATGCCCTGCTGGAAAAACGCGTCGCATCGCGCACCGCGGAGCTGCAACAAACCGCCGACATGCTGGACCTGGCCTATGAGGAGCTCAAGCACAGCTATGCCACGGGCGCCGAGCTGTTCTCGCTGCTGGTGAACCAGCGTCTGCCGAGCGACAAGCAGACTAACCGCCGGATCATCGATTTGGTGCGTGCCTACTGCAAGATCCACGGCATCGACGCCGTGGCGCAGCGCGACCTGGCCATGGCCGCGGCCCTGCACAACATCGGCAAGCTGAGCTGGAGCGACAGCATGATGGTCACTCCGGCCGATTGGTTGCACCACCATGAGCGTGAACGCTATCGGGCCTATCCGGCGCAAAGCGAATCGCTGCTGATGACCCTGGAACCGGTGCAGGATGCGGCGCGCCTGATCCGCCATCACCAGGAACACTGGGATGGCAGCGGCTTTCCCGATCACCTCAAGGGCGAGGCGATTCCCCTGGGCTCGCGGTTGCTCAAGCTGGCGGTGGATTTTATCGAACTGCAGTGCGGGTTGATTCTCGAACGGCACATGAACAGCGACGAGGCCCTGGTGTTCATCCGTAAATACGCCGGCCGGCTGTACGACCCCGAGTTGGTGGAGGGGTTTATCCAAGTGTGTTCTGTGTACCTCAGCGATGTGACCCTGGGCGACCCTTCGGTCAAGGTCCTGGGCACCCGGGAGCTGGCGGCGGGCATGCTGCTGGCGCGCAACCTGAATGCCGACAACGGCATGCTTCTGCTCAACGCCGGCAAGGTGCTGAGCCAGCCTCTGGTGGACAAACTGATCGCCTTTGAAACCATGGAAGGCGCCCGTTACAGCGTGTTCGTCAAGCTGGCGCGATAGCCGCAGTCGGGCACCTGAGAAACGCCCTGGAACGACGGGAAATATACCGCTGGCGGATGACGACCCGCTGCCGGGCATGTGATCCTTGCGCCTTCGTTCTCAAGGTGTCCAGGTCCCCATGTCGCTGCCCTCCGCCGTTGCACCCTCCGTCATTCGTATCGCCGCCGCCCTGTTGCTGGGGGCCGATGGCCAGACCCTGCTGGTGCGCAAACGCGGCACCCAGGCCTTCATGCAGCCTGGCGGCAAGATCGAAGCCGGCGAGCCGCCGGTGCTGGCCCTGGTCCGAGAGTTGGAAGAGGAACTCGGCCTGCGCATCGATCCGAGCCAGGCCTGCTATCTGCAACAGTTTTGCGCACCGGCCGCCAACGAGCCCGGCCATGTGGTGCAGGCGGAGGTCTTTCTTGTTCGCATCGACATTGCGGTGACTCCGGCGGCGGAGATCGAGGAGGTGCGCTGGATCGATCCGGCCAGCGATGGTGGTTTGTTTCTGGCGCCGTTGACACGGGATCTGATCTTGCCGTTTTATCGTCAGGCCCAGGCGAGCCTCGCCTGACCTCCCGTTGCCAAGGACTGCCATGATCCCACTTCACGACTACCTGATTTTCGCCGCGGCCTCGTTGCTGATGGTGCTGACCCCAGGCCCGAACATGATCTACCTGATTTCCCGTTCGATCTGCCAGGGGCGCAAGGCCGGGGTGACGTCGTTATTGGGCGTCGTGATGGGCTTTTTCGTCCACCTGTTTGCCGCTGCACTGGGCCTGACCGCGATCTTCATGGCGGTGCCCATGGCCTATGAAGTGCTCAAGTGGGCCGGTGCCCTGTATCTGCTTTGGCTGGCCTGGCAGGCGCTCAAGCCTGGCGCGCGATCGCCGTTCGAAGCCCAGCAGTTGCCGCTGGACTCGCCCCGCAAGCTGGTGATCATGGGGTTTCTGACCAGCGCCCTGAACCCCAAGATCGCGGTGTTCTACCTGTCGATCTTTCCGCAGTTCATTCATCCCGAGCACGGATCGGTGTTTTCCCAGAGCCTCATTCTCGGCCTGACCCAGATCAGCGTGAGTTTTTCGGTGAACCTGCTGATTGCCCTGTTCGCCGCAGGCATTGCCTCCTGGTTCGCCAGCAACCCCACCTGGCTTTCGGTCCAGCGTTACTTCATGGGGTTCGTGCTGGCGGGGCTGGCGGTGCGCTTGATGTTCGAACAACGCCGTACCAACTGAACATGACGGACTGACGATCCCGCATGAACCTGCAGATCCGACACCTGACTCCTGACGATGCCGCGCAATACCGGGCCTTGATGCTCGAAGCCTATGAGCGCCATCCCCAGGCGTTCACTTCCAGTGTCCGGGAGCGCGAGAAGCTGCCCCTGGCCTGGTGGGGTGCCCGTCTGGATGGGGAGCTGGACCTGATGCTGGGAGCCTTTGACCGAGGGCGGCTGGCGGGGATCGTCGGCCTGGCCTTCGAGCTGCGGGAAAAGGCCCGGCACAAGGCGACCCTGTTCGGCCTTTACGTCACGGCCGAGCAACGCGGCAGCGGCCTGGGTCGACAGCTGGTGCAGCATCTACTGGCCGAGGCGGCGGGGTACGAAGGCCTGCGCCTGGTGCAACTGACGGTGACGGCGGGCAATGACGCAGCGCTGTCCGTGTACCAGCGCTGCGGCTTTGTCCAGTTCGGGCTCGAACCCCAGGCGGTGTGCGTGGGGGAGGACTATCTCGACAAGATCCACATGTGGCGCGAAGTGCCACGCTGATCCTACTCGCTGGCCTGCCGGCGCCGCATGAGGGGTGGCGCTCAGCGTACAGCGCTGACGCCGTCCAGGGTCGAGAACGAGGTGTCCTTGGCGGTCAGCAGGAAGTCACGCATGTAGGGCGCGTCCAGCATGTCGGCGCGAATCGCTGCGTACAGGGTGGCGAACAGTCCCTTTTCACCCAGTCGCTTGGCCTTCACGTAACCCCGTGAGCTGTATTCATGCAGGGCCCAATGAGGCATGCCGCACACCCCGCGGCCGCTGGCCACCAGCTGCATCATCATCACCGTCAGTTCCGAGGTGCGGACCTGCGCCGGTTCGATGTCCGCCGGTTCCAGGAAGCGGGTGAAGATGTCCAGACGATCCCGCTCCACCGGATAGGTGATCAGGGTTTCGTTCAGCAGATCTTCCGGGACTATGTAGGGCTTGCTTGCCAGGGGGTGCTGGTTGGCCACCGCAAGCATGGCTTCGTAGGTGAACAGCGGCACATAGGTGATGCCGGCCAGTTCCAGGGGATCGGAAGTCACCACCAGGTCCAGGTCACCCCGGGCCAGCGCTGGCAGCGGTGCAAAGGAGAAGCCCGAGGCCAGGTCCAGTTCCACTTCCGGCCAGGCGTCGCGGAACTGGTCGATGGTGGGCATCAGCCACTGGAAGCAGCTATGGCACTCGATGGCCATGTGCAAGCGGCCGGCGGTGCCGCCGGCCAGGCGGGCAATGTCCCGTTCGGCGCCGCGCAGCAGCGGCAGGGTGGCATCGGCCAGTTGCAGCAGGCGCAGGCCAGCGCTGGTGAAGCGCACCGGCTTGGTCTTGCGCACGAACAGCGGCATGCCCAGGCGCTCTTCAAGTTCCTTGAACTGGTGGGACAGGGCGGACTGGGTCAGGTGCAGGCGTTCGGCGGCTTCAACCAGGCTGTCGGCTTCGCGCAGGGCGTGCAGGGTCTTCAGGTGACGGATTTCGAGCACCAGGATCTCCATGAGTAAATTTTGTGATCAACACGAAAAGGTTGAGTTTGTCTCATGTTGCCCGAGCTGTCGACAATAGCGCCATCTTTGACAAGGAGGCGCTTTCCCATGGCACTGGCCCACACCCTCGGTTTTCCCCGCATCGGCGCTGACCGCGAACTGAAAAAAGCCCTCGAAGCCTACTGGAAGGGCGACCTCGATCAGGCTGCATTGCAAGAGGTCGGTCGCGAGCTGCGGGCTCGGCACTGGCAAGTGCAAAAAGACGCCGGCATCGACCTGCTGCCAGTGGGCGACTTTGCCTGGTACGACCAGGTGCTCGGTCACTCCCTGACCTTCGGGGTGATTCCCGAGCGTTTCGACGGTCTTCGCGATGCCCAGGGCCGTCCGACCCTGGACACTCTGTTCGCCATGGCCCGTGGCGCCAGTGCTGGCTGCTGCGGGGAGCAGGGCCAGGCGCAATACGCCCAGGAACTGACCAAGTGGTTCGACACCAACTACCACTACCTGGTCCCCGAGTTCAGCGTCGACCAGCCGTTCCAGCTGAGCTGGGAGCAACTGTTCGACGAAGTCGAGCAAGCCCATGCCCTGGGTCATCAGGTCAAGCCGGTGATCATCGGCCCCTTGACCTACCTTTGGCTGGGCAAGGCCAAGGGCAATGCATTCAACAAGCTCTACCTGCTGGAGCGCCTGTTGCCGCTGTACGGCGAGATCCTCAACCGGCTCAAGGCCCAGGGCGTGGAGTGGGTGCAGATCGACGAGCCGATCCTGACCCTCGACCTGCCCCAGGAGTGGAAGAGCGCCTTCGAGCGGGCCTACCACATCCTCCAGTACTCGCCGCTGAAAAAACTGGTGGCCACTTACTTCAGCGGTTTGGAAGACAACCTCGGCCTGGCGGTGGGCCTGCCGGTGGACGGCTTGCACATCGATGCGGTGCGGGCGCCGGAACAACTGGGCCAGGTCCTGGACCGGCTGCCGACCTACAAGATTCTTTCCGTGGGCCTGGTCAATGGGCGTAACGTCTGGCGCTGCGAACTGGAACAGGCCCTGCAGCAGTTGCAGGTGGCCCAGGAGCGTTTCGGCGACAACCTTTGGGTCAGCAGCTCCTGCTCCCTGCTGCACAGCCCGGTGGACCTGTCCCGGGAAGACCAGCTGGATGCCGAACTGAAAAGCTGGCTGGCCTTTGCCGTGCAGAAGTGCGGCGAGATTTCGGTCCTGCGTGATGCCCTGAACGATCCCCAGGGCCCGGCGGTGCAAGCGGCCCTGGCGCAAAGCCGGAAGGTCCAGGCCAGTCGTGCCCAGTCCCCGCGGATTCACAAGGCCCAGGTCCAGGCCCGGATCAAGGCCATCAGCGCCGCCGACAGTCAGCGTCAGTCGCCCTTTGCCCAACGTATCGAACAGCAGCGAGCGCGCCTGCAATTGCCGGTCTTTCCCACCACCACCATCGGCTCTTTCCCGCAGACTGCATCGATCCGCCTGGCGCGCCAGGCCTACCGGCAGGGCAAGCTGTCGCTCAACGACTACACCGATGCCATGCACAGCGAGATCCGCCACGCAGTGCAGATCCAGGAGAGCCTTGGCCTGGACGTGCTGGTCCACGGTGAAGCCGAGCGCAACGACATGGTGGAGTACTTTGCCGAGCAACTCGACGGCTACCTGTTCACCCGCTTCGGCTGGGTCCAGAGCTACGGCTCGCGCTGCGTCAAGCCGGCCATCATCTACGGCGACCTGAGCCGGCCCCGGGCCATGACCGTGGACTGGATCCAGTACGCCCAGAGCCTCACCGACAAGGTCATGAAAGGCATGCTCACTGGCCCTGTGACCATGCTCATGTGGTCTTTCCCCCGGGAAGACGTATCGCGCAAGGTCCAGGCCCAGCAACTGGCGCTGGCCCTGCGCGATGAAGTGCAGGACCTGGAACAGGCCGGGATCAAGATCGTGCAGATCGACGAGGCGGCGTTCCGCGAAGGCCTGCCCCTGCGCCGCGCGCAATGGCAGGAATACCTGGACTGGGCGGTGCAGGCCTTCCGCCTGAGCGCTTCGGGTGTGCGGGACGAAACCCAGATCCATACCCACATGTGCTACAGCGAGTTCAACGATGTGATCCAGTCGATTGCCGCCATGGATGCCGACGTGATCACCATCGAGACTTCCCGTTCGGACATGGAGTTGCTGCAAGCCTTCGAAGCCTTCGACTACCCCAACGACATCGGCCCGGGGGTGTATGACATCCACTCGCCACGGGTGCCGGACACTGCCGAGATGGTCAAGCTGATGAGCAAGGCGGTCAAACGCATTCCCGCCGAGCGACTGTGGGTCAACCCCGATTGCGGCCTGAAGACCCGCGCCTGGCCGGAAACCGAAGCGGCCCTGGTGAACATGGTGGCCGCGGCCCGCCAGCTGCGCAGCCAGCTGGCCTGAAAGCCGGTAGAAACCTGCTTGCCGACGAAGGCGATCATCAGCTCCACCTCGTCGGCAAGCGAGGCGTCGCCCGAGCGCCCCTAAGCGATGACCGCTGGGCGGGCTTCATCAAACTGTCACGCAACTGTGGCAGCGCGAAACATCGAAGTTCATCAGACTCGCGCTCTACTGGGGTTCTGCGTTTCGGTGTTTTCCATGCGGGCAAGATTGTTTTCCACTGTCATCCTGCTGGCCGGGCTTTTGCTCGGCCAGCTGTCTTTTGCGGCCGCGCGCTGCGATGTCAACGTACCCACGCAACGGGTCGACCTGGCGCAGGTGAGCCTGGCCTACCAAAGCATCGGTCGAAGCTCCGATCCGGCATTGCTGCTGGTCATGGGCCTGGGTGGGCAATTGATCCACTGGCCGGACGAAGTCGTGGAGGCCTTGTGTCAGCAAGGGTTTCGGGTGATTCGATATGACAATCGCGACGTCGGCCTGTCCACCTGGCGCCAGGCTCCGGCCAGCGCCAACCTGACCTTCGAAGTGCTGCGCTACAAGCTCGGCCTGCCCGTGGCTGCGCCTTATACCCTGAGCGACATGGCCGATGATGCCCTGGGGCTGATGGATGCCCTGCACATCGAGCAGTTCCATGTGCTGGGGGCGAGCATGGGCGGCATGATTGCCCAGCATCTGGCGGCCATGGCGCCACAACGAGTCGAGAGCCTGACGCTGATCATGACCAGCTCCGGGGCCCAAGGCCTGCCGGCGCCGAACGAGGCGCTGGTGCAATTGCTGTCCCGGCGCAATGCACCGAACCGCGAAGCGGCCCTGGAGCAGCAGGCGGACCTGCTGGCGGCCCTGGGCAGCCCGAAGGTCGCGGATGACCGTCAGGTTCTGCTGCATCAGGCTGCGTTGTCCTATGACCGGGCGTTCAACCCGGAGGGCGTCAAGCGTCAGATCATGGCGATCCTCGCCGAGCCGAGTCGGGTGGCCTTGCTCAAGCAACTGCGGGTGCCGGCCCTGGTGGTGCACGGCACCGCCGATCCGCTATTGCCGGTGATGCATGGGGTGCACCTGGCGGCGCAGATCCAGGGCAGCCAGCTGAAGCTGATTCCGGGGTTGGCCCATCGTTTCCAGGACGCCTTCAAGGCGCCTTTGCTGGCGGCGGTGCTGCCATACCTGCAAAACCATCGCGAAGACACTTCCCACTGGGCCCAGATCGAACCGCTGGAAGTGGGGCGCATGCTCTGAGCCAAGTCTCAGCGGATAGATTTTCGCTTGCAGCTTGTCGCTGTTCGCGTCAGCGAACAATCTTGTCTACCTGAATGCCGAGCTTTTTCAGGCGGTACCAGAAGCTGCGTTCGGAAATGCCGATCATCTGTGCCGCGGCCGCCTGGACGCCGTTGCTCTGGTGCAGGGCCGCGAGGATGTAGGCCCGCTCCACTTCGGCCAGGGCCGCGTCCAGGTCGCTGGGCACTTGTGGGCCAACGCTGAGGGCCACGCTGCCCTCGGTGCCTGCTGGCGGGGTGTCGAACAGATAGCCTGGCAGGTCACTTTCTTCGATGACCGGGGCGCGGGCGACGATGGTGGCTCGCTCCACGCAGTTCTGCAGTTCGCGGATGTTTCCTGGCCAGCTGTAGCAAGCCATGGCCTGCAGGGCCTGTGGGCTGAAGCCCGTGATGCGCTTGCCGGCGGTGGCCCCCAGGCTGTGGGCGAAGTGGCGGGCCAGTGGAGCGATGTCCTCGACCCGCTCGCGCAGCGCTGGCAAGGGAATGGGGAAGACATTGAGGCGGTAGTACAGGTCCTCGCGGAACTCCTTGTTGGCCACGGCTTCCAGCAGGTTCTTGTTGGTCGCGGCGATCACCCGCACATCGACCTTGCGCTCCCGGGGATCGCCCACCGGCTCGATCACGCGTTCCTGCAGGGCGCGGAGGATCTTGGCCTGCAAGGCCAGGGGCATGTCGCCCACTTCATCGAGAAACAGGGTGCCCTTGTCGGCCTGCTGGAAGCGTCCGACCCGGTCCGCCACGGCGCCGGTGAAGGCGCCCTTGCGGTGGCCGAACATCTCGCTTTCCAGCAAGCCTTCGGGAATGGCCGCGCAATTGACGGCGACAAAGGGTTTGTCCGCGCGATTGCCGTGCTTGTGGATGGCCCGGGCGACCATCTCCTTGCCGGTGCCGCTTTCTCCGGTCAGGAGAATGGTGGCGCTGCTCTCGCGTACCGAGTCCACCGCCTGCAGTACCTGGCGAAAGGCCGGGCTGTCGCCCACCAGGCTGTCGAACTGCTGGTGCTCGTCGAGCTCGGCGCGCATGCGCTGGTTGTCTTTGAGGATGTCGCGAAACTGCAGGGCCTTGCTGACGGTGATGTCCAGCTCATCGATATCGAAGGGCTTGGCAATGTAGTCGTAGGCGCCGTTGCGCATGGACTGCACAGCGTTCTTCACCGTGCTGTAGGCGGTCATCACGATCACCGGCAGGTTCGGGTAGCGCTGCTTGATTTCCGCCAGCAGCTGGGGCCCGTCCATGCCCGGCATGCGCCAGTCGCTGATCACCAGGTCGATGTCTTCCTGCTCCAGCACCTTGAGGGCGTGCAGGCCATTGCTTGCCGTGAACACCTGGATGCCGTTCTGGCTCAAGGCCGAAGACAGCAGGTCACAGAGTTTGGGTTCGTCATCGACCACCAGCAGGTTATGCGTCATCAGTGTCCTCGTCGTCCTCTTCACCGTTGGCCGGAATGTACAGGCTGAAGGTGGCGCCGGCATCTTTTTCGCTGACGCACTCGATGTGGCCGTCATGGCTTTCCATGATCGAAAAGACTTTCGCCAGGCCCAGGCCGGTGCCCGAGGCCTTGGTGGTGACGAAGGGGGTGAAGATGCGTTCCAGCATGTCCGGCTCGATGCCCTGGCCGGTATCGCTGACGCTGATGATGGTTTCGTCTTCCTGCTGGGCGATGCCCAGGGTCAGGCGGCCGCCCTCGGGCATAGCGTCGATGGCGTTGAGGATCAGGTTCAGGCAGGCCTGCTTGAGCTGCCGGGCATCGGCATGGATGGTCGCACCCGGTGCCTGGTCGTCGATCCGCGCTTCGATATTGTGGGTCGCCAGTTCCGGGGTGCAGAAGCCCAGCAGTTCCTCGACCAGCGGGCGTGCCGCCTGGGTGGCACGAATGGGCGCGCTGGGTTTGGCGAAGTCGAGAAAGTCGGTGATCAGGTCGTTGATCCGGCTGACTTCACTGATCACGTATTCCAGGTGGCGCTTGTCGTTTTCCGGCAGGTTGGCCCGGCGGTGCAGCAGTTGGGTGGCGGTCTTGATGATGCCCAGCGGATTGCGGATTTCATGGGCCAGGCCCATGGCCACCTCGCCCAGGGCGTGCAGGCGATCGCGACGGCGCAACTGGCCCTCCAGGTGCTGCAGTTCTCCCAGGCGCTCGCTCATGTGGTTGAAGGTGCTGCTCAGCTCCGCCAGTTCGTCGCCACCGATCACCGGCACCCGCTGCCGGTAGTCACCGGCGATCACCGCCTGGACGCCCTTGGACAGGCCCCGCAGCGGCCGCGTCAGGCGTTGCGACACCAGCCAGCCGACACACAGCGAGGCGGCCGAGCTGAGGAGGAAGATCAGGATGAACAGGTTGCTCTGGTTAACCAGGCCCACCAGGCTGCTGTGGCGCAGCAGGCCACTGAAAATCACCCCCACCAGGTCGCCGCTGTCGTTGAAGATCGGCCGGTACAGGCCGCTGTAGCGGCTGGTGAACTGCTCGGTGGGCTGGCGGGTGGCGCGCAGGATGTCTTCGATCTTGTGCGGCACTCGGGGGGGATGGTCCTCGAAGCGCTGGGTGGCGAAGATCTCCGAGAAATCATCGGCCTTGGCCAGGTACAGGCGCAGGTCCAGGGAGTGCACATCGGCCACGCTGGTGAGGAAGCTGGCGTCCAGGTAGGTGGCGATCAACAGCTGGTAGTCGACCCCGTCGAGCTGGGTCTGGAAGGTCGAGACCACCGCCCCGGTGGCCACGCCACCCACCTGGATGGTCTGCAGGACGGCGTTGGAAGCGGTGCTGATCTGCCCTACCACGTCGTCCGCGGCGGTGGTGAACATCACCTTGTGGTCGCTCTTGCGGATCAGCGCCACCACGTCGATGCCCATGGAGTCGGCAATGTCGGCGGTGAGCTTGTCATGCTTGGCTGCATTGCGGTCCGAGGGCGGACGCGTATAGCGCAGGAACAGCTGGGCGATCCGCGCGTTGTCATGGAGGATCTCGGTGATCTCGTCCTCGACGATCTTGGTGGATTCCTGCAGCCAGATGCGCACGTTGCTGTCGAAAATCTCCGACAACGTGGTGGCCGCCAGCTCCGCGGCAATCATGGTGGGAATCACACTGACCAGCCAGAACGCCAACACCAGCTTGCGCTGCAGGCTCCAGCGGGAGATGGCAAAAGGGCGGGGCGGGCGACGATCTTTTCTGGTCATGTACTTTCGCTTATTGCAGCAGCCATGGCGGGGTCGGAGCGATCCGGACGGACAAAGCGTTTTATCACCTTGAGCAGGGCATTGAGCAAGGGATTGCGATGCCTGAAAAACAACATGTTACCGGTGAACTGGCAACCCAGGCGCAACTTGCTGGCGTAACCGGCCTGACCACACTCGTACAGGGGAATGTGCTGCTGGATACAGTAGTCGACGTTGGCCAGCCAACTGCGGAAGTACAGATTGTGCTCACGGGTGACGTTCAAGTCGTGGGCGAAGAATTTGTCGATCAGCCGATGCTGGTCGATGAGTACCAGGTTGAAGGCCACCAGTTGGTCCTGGACCCAGTACAGGACGCAGGCGGCGCGCTGGTCCAGTTGTTCGAGAATGCCGGTGAAATAGGCCGCCGGCAGGCGCTCGAACTGCAGGTCGCTGCGTTCCAGGGTGGCTTCGTAGAGGCGCATGATGTCGGGCAGCACGTCGTCGATCTGCCGCCGCCACTCGATGCGCGGCGCCGGTGCGCGCAGCTTGCGCCGCAGGTCCTTGCGAGTGGACTTGCCCAGGGTGCCAAGATAGGCGTCGATCGAGGCGAAGGGCACCGGCAGCAGCGCGCTGGGCAGGCTCGGCATCGCCTGCAGGCCGGCGGCCCGGCAACTGGCGGCCCATTGCGGGTCGCTGCTGGGGGCATCCTTGACCGCCATCAGGCCGATGCCGAAGTTGTCGGCGTCACGCCGGGCCAGTTGCAACAACTGCTCCAGCAACGCCTGACGACGTTCCAGGGGAACATGGCTGGCGGTGCCGGCACTGCACTGTTCGGCCACGGGCGAGCCGATGGCGTACAGGCGCAGCTCCAGGGCACCTGGCCACTGGCGTGCCAGGCGTTCGGTGAAGCGTTTGGCCAGGCCGGAGACCGTGGTGTCGAGCCGATACTGAGTCGTGAAGGCCGGCGCCACCGCCACCAGGGTCGAGCCCTCGTAGATCGCCAGGTAGCGCCAACGGAAATCGGCGATGGCGGCTTTTTCCACGGCCAGGTAGTAGTCCCAATCCTCCAGGGCGTCTGGAAAACAGTCATTCCAGGCGCTGCGTTCAATGGCCTGGATGGTGGAATAGGCTTGGGCGGTAATCACGTCTCTTCCTTAAGTCATGCCAGCTGGCGGTAGTCTTCGCGCACCGCAGGTGCAACCACTCGCTGCTCGATGAAGTCCACGCTCAACTCGATCACCCGCTGGTATTGCAGGTCCACGGTGATCATGTGATAGCAGTTGTCCAGGAGGATCTTGGTCACCGGGCCGCCGAGTTTGCGCTCCACATAGTCGGCATTCCACGGACTGGTGATGTCGTCCTCGCTGGAGTGCAGTACCAGGGCCGGGGTCATGATCGAAGGCATGCGTTTCTTGACCACGGCGTTCATCCGGTGCAACTCGCGCACCGTCACGCCCTCCATGGTCAAGAGGCCCGCATCGCTGCTCTGGCCGGCTTTCATCTGTTTCTCGACAATGGCCCGCAGGCGTTCGTTCTTGATGCCGTAGGGCGGCTTTTCCTCGAAGCGGCAGATGTGCACGCCGAAGGGAATCTTCATCAGCAACGGGGTGAGGAACGCCAGCTTGTTGATGCTCCAACCGTCGTACTTGAGGGTGGTGGAATACATCAGCAGGCCGCTGATCTGCCCCGGATGCTCGGACGCCAGGTACATGGACATCACGGCGCCCATAGACAGACCGCCGACGAACACTTGCTCGTGACGCTGTTGCACGCCGACAAAGGTCTTGCGCACGCCCTCGTACCAGTCCTGCCAGCCGGTGGCCTGCAGGTCGCTGTTGTCCCCGCAGTGCCCGGGCAGGGTCGGAACGTACACCGTGCACGTTCCGTCCTTGGCCAGGCCCTGGGCCACCCGACGGAGTTCCGTCGGGGTGCCGGTCAGGCCGTGGATCAACAAGACCCCGACCGGACCCGTGCCGAGAACGAAGCCGGCGTCGCCTTCGCCCAGATCGATCTCAGCGGCGCTCATCGCTTCATGGCCCGATCCAGCAGGCGGTCCAGCAGTGCGATGCCCAGATCGATTTCCGCGTAGCTGATTTCCAGCGACGGGGCCAGGGTGATGACGTTCTTGTAGTAGCCGCCCACGTCGAGGATCAGGCCCAGGCGCTGGCCGTCGATCTCGATGTCGCCCTTCATGCCTTCCTCGACCATGAAGTCCAGGGTCGCCTTGTCCGGGGTGAAACCGTCGGTGGTGCAGATTTCGCAGCGCAGCGCCAGGCCCAGGCCGTCGACATCGCCGATGATCGGGTAGCGCTTCTGCAGGTCTTGCAGGCCGGCCAGGAAGTACTTGCCCTTTTCCATGACCATCGCGCCGTAGTCGATCTCGCTGGTCATCTTGAACATTTCCAGGCCCACGGCGGTGCCCAGCGGGTTGGAGGCGAAGGTGGAGTGAGTCGAGCCTGGCGGGAATACGCCCGGGTTGATCAGCTCTTCACGGGCCCAGATGCCGCCCAGCGGGTTGAGGCCGTTGGTCAGCGCCTTGCCGAACACGATCACGTCGGGTTGGACGTCGAAGTGTTCGATGGACCACAGCTTGCCGGTGCGATAGAAGCCCATCTGGATTTCGTCCACCACCATCAGGATGCCGTGCTGGTCCAGCACCTGCTTGAGCTCGCTGTAGAAGTTCATCGGCGGGATCACGTAGCCGCCGGTGCCCTGGATCGGCTCGACGTAGAAGGCGGCGTATTCGCTCTGGCCGACTTTCGGGTCCCACACGCCGTTGTATTCGGTCTCGAACAGGCGGGCGAACTGCTGCACGCAGTGGCTGCCGTACTCTTCCTTGGTCATGCCTTTAGGGCCGCGGAAGTGGTACGGGAACGGGATGAACTGCGCGCGCTCGCCGAAGTGGCCGTAGCGGCGACGGTAGCGGTAGCTGGAGGTGATCGACGAAGCACCCAGGGTACGACCGTGGTAGCCGCCTTCGAAGGCGAACATCAGGCTCTTGCCGTTGGTGGCGTTACGCACCACTTTCAGCGAGTCCTCGACCGACTGCGAACCGCCGACGTTGAAGTGCACGCGACCGTCGAGGCCGAACTTCTTCTTGGCGTCCACGGCAATCATTTCCGACAGCTCGATCTTGCCTTTGTGCAGGTACTGGCTGGCAATCTGCGGCAGGGTGTCGATCTGTTGCTTGAGGGCATTGTTCAGGCGCGGGTTGGCGTAGCCGAAGTTCACCGCCGAGTACCACATCTGCAGGTCGAGGTAGGCCTGGTCGCTGGTGTCCCAGACGTAGGAACCTTCGCAGCGGCTGAAGATGCGCGGGGGTTCGATGTAGTGAACGGTATCGCCGTAGGAGCAGTACTTGGCTTCTTTTTCCAGAAGGATCTGGTCTTCGGCGGTCGCGATGCGGATATCAGACATGGTGGAAGAGTTCCTGGGTTTCAAGGGAGAAATGGGTCGCGTTGGCCGCGTTGTTCGGCAGTTTTGCCAACAGCGCCGGCAGTTCGGCGAAGGAGTCGAACCGAGCGTGAGGAATCTTGTTGCGTTCGCAGTAGTCGGCCAGGCGATCCTTGGCGAAGACGAAGTCGGCGGTGGTTGCCACGCACATGTCCGACTGGCCATCACCGATCACCAGCACGCGTTTGCCCCGTGGCGTGGATTTGCACTTGCAGTTGCCGGAGGCGGCGCGGCAGGCGTCGCTGGCGTAGGGAAAGTCGATGCGCCAGCTGTTGTGGTCGACCTGGCGCAGGCGGTTGGCGAGGATCGGCAGCAGGGTCACGTAGTTGCGTGCCAGGATGCGGGCGATGCCTTGCTCGATGCCGTCACTGACCACTTCAATGGAAGCGCCCAGGCCGATCACGTGATCGACGAAGTCGGGGAAGTCCGGGTCGATTTCGACACTGTCGAAGTAGCCCAGCAGTTCGGCGGGCGAAGCCTTGACCAGAGCCAGTTGGCGACTGAGGCATTCTCGGGAGCCGATGTGACCGTCCAGCCATTCCTGTTCTATGCCTTCCCAGCTCGGGTCGGCGAAGCGTTGGAGAACGTTATCGATCACGTCGGCGCGGGAGATGGTCCCGTCGAAGTCACATACGATATGCCAGTGCATCATCTGCTGTTACCTGTTGAATAAGAGCGCTGTTTGCGCTTGCGACAGGGGTAGAGCAGGGACTGTGCCAAGTTGCGAAAACCCAGCAGGGCTGGGCCTCTGGCGAGGGCGGCGGGAGATTTGTAGCGTTCTTGCTACAAATTTTGTAGGTCGCTACAAACAACATCAGTGCTTGCGTTCCAGGGGCGCTCTGATGATTGATGCGCGCATGTTCAGACAAGGAAACTCATTCATGCCTCGGCTTTCTTCCCCTGCTTTGCTCGCCGGTCTGCTGTCGCTGACCGTTGCCTGTAGTGCCTTTGCTGATTCCGACATCACGGGCGAACTCGGTCTGGGTGTCGGCTACCAACCCCATGACCCCACGGGCAGCCGCTATGAGACTGTGCCGCTGCCGTACCTGGATCTGGACTGGGGCGATGTCAGCCTCAGTACCGACGACGGCCTGACCTGGGATGCATTCAAGGGCAATGGTTTCAGCGCCGGCCCCTATCTCAACTACCTGCAGGGACGTAACGCCGATGGTGAGCTGCGCGGCTTGCGGGATGTGCGCGACATGGCCGATGTCGGGGCTTTCGTGCAATACGCCCCGGACGACTTCTGGCGGGTGTTCGCCGCCGTGGGCCAGGCCGTCGGCGGTGCCGGTGGCCAGGGCGGCATGCTGGGCAAGGTCGGAGGGGAGATCGGCTATCCCTTGGGCATGGGCATCATCGGCAGCAATAACCTGACCCTGCACTTTGCCGACGCCCGCCAGAGCCAGACCTTCTTTGGCGTCAACGCCAAGGAAGCCCTGGCTTCGGGCATTGATCGCTACAGTGCCGGCGGTGGCCTGCAGAACTTCAGCCTGAGCCAGAACATCCAGGTGCCGCTGGGCAACAACTGGTCGCTGGTGGCCAGCGCCAGCTGGATCCGTCTGGTCAACTCCGCAGCGGACAGCTCCATTGTTCGTCAGCGGGGCGAAGTCAACCAGGGCCAGGTGCAGACCGCCGTCAGCTACAAGTTCTGAGGCGCGTTGCCGCAGGTCGCCCCCGGCCTGCGCAGCCCTCACCTCCCTGGGGCATTCGGCAGAGGGCCCTCAGGCCTCCTCGCCCTCGGCCAAGAGGGCAATCCCGCCGATGATCACCAAGACCCCGACCCAGTGCAGCAGGCTGATCTGTTCGCCCAGGCCCAGCCAGGAGCCCAGCAGCACCACGACAAAGACCAGGGAGCTCAAGGGGAAGGCCAGGGACAGGCTGCTGCGACGCAAGATCAGCATCCACACGAAAAACGCGCCGATATAGCAGGCAATTGCCAGCAACACGCCCGGATTGACGGCTACCGCCGCCAGCCATTGCAGGTTGAAATCCATCTGCCCCAATTGGTCGCCGCCAACTTTGGTAGCGATCTGGCCGGCGCTCTCGAAGCCGATCAGCAGGGCCCAGAGCACGATGGTGCCCAGACGCTCGTGCAGCCAGCCGTGGGAGGTGTTCGAACTCATGAAAGGTTTCCTTCTATTCGTTGAATAAGGCTCAGGTACTGGCTACGCACACCAGCATCACCCCGGCGGTGATCACCAGCGTGCCCATCCAGCGCCGACGGCTGACGGTCTCGCCCAGCACCAGCTTGCCCGCCAGCACCACGCCGCAATAGGCCAGGGCCGCAGCCGGAAACAGCAGGCTCAGAGGGGCCCGGGACAGGGCTTCGAGCCAGACGAAAAACTCGATCACATAGGCCCCGATACCGCACCACAGCAGGGGTGCGTTGAATACCTGGCCCCAGAAGGCATTCAGGCGAAAACCGCCTTCCAGTTCTGGCAGGCGGTCCAGGCCGAGCTTGAAACAGAGCTGGCCGATGACGTCCAGCACAATGGAAAAAGCGACTAGCAGAACAACGGTCAAGGTCACGGGAACAGCTCCTCGAACAGCGAGATCAGGGCTTCATTGGTCACTGAGTTGCGCAGCAGGTCGTCCTGGCTCCAGCGCTCGGCCGGAGGTTGGTCCGACTTGGCTTCCCAGCGTTTGAAGGCATTGCTGAAGACGGGTTTGGCGAACTCGCCGCAGACATCGATGCCCAGCACCCGCTTGCGCGCCGCCAGCTCGCGTATCGCTTGCAGCAAGTGGGTCAGGCGCATGCCGCCCTGGTCCCAGTTGGTGGCGGCGTCTTCGCTGGCCAGCACGTCCTTGTCGATGGTGATCCACACCGCTGCGGTGGGCAGGCTGTCGATCATTTGCGCGAGGAAGGCGGCCCAGTCCTGGTCCGCCAGATTGCGCCAGTGCAGGTGATTTTCCTGTTGCTGGTGCCCGGCGCCATCGCCGACCCGGCCCCAGACCTTGGACGGCGCGTGCTGCCAGGGAAACAGCTGCAGCTTGCCGTGCTTCAGGGCGCCGAGGTTGCCGCCTCGCAGTTGCGGGTTGTGCAGGTCTTCACTGCAGGGGCCCAGGGTGACAATGCGCTGGATATTGGGCAGCTGCAGCGCCCGGTTGACCCAGGAGCCGCAGTGCCGGCGGGGGGCGAAGCGCACCCAATCCGGGTGATTGTCGAAGTGGATCAGGCTGATCGGTTCGGGCAGATCGTAGAGAAAGGCCGGGGTCAGGTGGTGATAGTCGCCGGAGCCGACAAAGAAGATTTCCGGTTGCGGGCCGCTGTGCCGGGGGCGTTGGCCCAGGCGTTCGCGGAAATGACGGTAGGTGCGTTCGGTGGACCAGAGTCGCAGCTTGGGGCCCAGGTCCAGCAGGTCCAGGCGTCGCGCCTGGCCGCTTTTCAGGCGCCGGACTATGGGCTCCTGGGCGGTCAGGCTGTGGTCGAGATCTAAGATGTTCAAGGTGTTCTTTACCCATGGCAGCGCCCTCCAGAAAACTGCGTGATCAGGCGAAAACGCAGGCTGGGCGGGCTTTACAGGGTAAATGCAAGGGTCGGGCCAGGGTCGTGGCCAGGTTGCCGGCGAGAGACCGCGGCGCAGGCTTGGCGAGCAAGCTCGTTCCTACGGGAATGCTAGGGCTCAGGCGTGGAGGCGGACCCAGACGCTGACCAGCAGGGTGGCGGCAATCAACCAGGCCACGGCGGCCACCGCCAGGGAGGCTTCCAGGCGCAGGCGATCGACCATTACATAGAGCGTCGCCAGGTAGACGAAGTAGGGAATGATCGACCACATGCCGAACAGGATGGTGGTCTTCAGGTCATCCAGAGAACGGCCCTTGCCGACGATGTAGTGGGCAATCAGGGCAAAGGTCGGGAACAGCGGCACCAGGCCGGCGATGTAGTAGTTCCGGGTTTTGGCCAGGGCCGCCAGAATCACCACCACCGCCGCGCCCAGGGCGGCCTTCAACAATAGATCCATGAGTCCTCGCGCTTGGGTCAGTGGTTCAGGCCGTACTTCTTGACCTTGTCGAACAGGGTGGTCTTGGCCATGCCCAGTTCCTGGCTGGCCTGGGTCAGGTTGCCACCGCTGCGCTGCAAGGCATCGTTCAGCAGGTTGCGTTCAAAGGCTTCCACCGCTTCGGCGAAACCCAGGCCCTGGGCGTTGCTGCTGCCGGACTTCTTGAACGCCGGCAGACCGAGGGCAAAGCGCTCGGCGACGTTGCGCAACTCGCGCACGTTGCCCGGCCAGTCGTGGCTCATGAGGGTCGACAGGGTCTGGTTGTCCAGCTCTGGCACGGTGCGGTCGAAACGCAGGGACGACTGCTGCAGGAAGTGTTCGAACAGTTGCAGGATGTCCTCGCGGCGTTCGCGCAGGGGCGGTAGTTCCAGGGTCACCACGTTGAGGCGGTAATACAGGTCGCTGCGAAATGCCTTGGCCCGGCTCAGTTCGTCCAGGTCCGACTTGGTGGCCGCGATCACCCGGCAATCCACGGCCACGCTCTGGTTCGAACCGAGGCGCTCCAGGGTCCGCTCCTGCAGTACCCGCAGCAGCTTGATCTGCAGATTGATCGGCATGCTTTCCACTTCATCAAGGAACAGCGTGCCTTGGTGGGCGTGTTCGATCTTGCCGATACGGCGCTTGCCGGCGCCGGTGAAGGCGTTGGCCTCATGGCCGAAGATTTCACTTTCGAAGAGGTTTTCCGGCAGGCCGCCGCAGTTCAGGGCGACGAACTGTTGTTGGTGGCGGCGGCTGAAGTCGTGCAGGCAACGGGCGACCAGTTCCTTGCCGGTACCGGTTTCGCCCTCGATCAGCACGTTGGCCGAAGTGTCGGCGACGTTGGCGATCAGCTCCCGCAGGTTCTGCATGGCCGGCGAGCGGCCGATGATCCGTCCCTCCAGGGAAGTGCGTTCGGCCAACTGGCGGCGCAGGGCGGTCACTTCCCGGGCCAGTCCCCGTTGTTCCAGGGCGCGGCGGGCCACGTCCACCAGACGCTCGGGAGAAAAGGGTTTCTCCATGAAGTCGTAGGCGCCTTTCTGCATTGCCCCCACGGCCATGGAAATATCCCCGTGACCGGTGATCAGCACCACCGGCAGGCTGCGATCCCGGGCCTTGAGTTGGGTCAGCAGTTCCAGGCCATCGATGCCCGGCAGGCGGATATCACTGACCACGATGCCGGGAAAGTTCTCCCCGACCTGGGCCAGGGCTTCTTCGGCGCTGCCCACGCCGATGCAGGGAATGTCTTCCAGGGCCAGGGCCTGTTGGCAACCCAGCAGGACATGGGGGTCGTCTTCGACGATCAGCACGGTCAGCTCGTTGTTCATATCGGCTCGGCTTGATTGGGGCTTGCCAGGGGCAAGCTGAGGACAAAGGCGGTGCCGCCGCTTGCCGGATGTTCCACACCCAGGCTGCCGCCGGTGGCGGCGGCGAGGCTGGCGGACAGGGTCAGGCCCAGCCCCAGGCCCTGTTCGCCGGGTTTGGTGGTGAAGAAGGGTTCGAACAGGTGCTTGCGCGCCTCAAGATCGATGCCATGGCCGTTGTCGCGGACCCGCAGGCGATACTTGCCGTCGCCGGGTTCGCCTTCCAGCCACAGTTCCGGCGCCGGCTGCGCCTGCATGGCGTCCAGGGCATTGCCGATCAGGTTGACCAGGATCTGCTCCAGGCGGGTCTGGTCGATCTGCAGGGTCTGTTCGCTGAAGTCGCGGTGCAGTTGCAGGGGCAGGGGTTCGATGCGGGCGTTGAGAATCTGCAGGGCGGCGTCCACTGCCTTGTCCAGGCTGGCCTGGCCCTGGTCGTCGCCGCGGCGGGCGAAGGAGCGCAGGCTGGCGGTGATGCGGCCCATGCGGTCGATCAGTTCATTGATGGTCTTGAGGTTGGCGCTGGCGGTGTCCAGGGCGCCGCGCTCAAGAAAACGCACGGTGTTGCCGGACAAGGTGCGCAACGCCGCCAGCGGCTGGTTCAGCTCGTGGGCGATGCTGGTGGACATCTGGCCGATGGCCGCCAGCTTGCCGGCCTGGACCAGTTCGTCCTGGGCCCGGCGCAGGGTCTCTTCGGCCTGGCGGCGTTCGCGGATCTGCCCCTTGAGGCGCTCGTTGCTGGCCCGCAGGTCGGCGGTGCGTTCGGTGATCCGCCGCTCCAGCTGGCTGTTGGCTTCCTGCAGGGCTTCTCGGGCGGCCAGGCGGGTGGCGATGACCTTGCGCCGTTCATTCCAGGCGATCAGCAGGAAGGCCACCAGGGCAAAGGCCACGGCCACCAGGATGCCCTGGTTGATGGCTTCCCGGCGCAGGTCCTGCAACGGGGTGAGCAGGGTGAAGTTCCACGGGGTGTCGCTCAGTGGCCGGGTCTGGGACAGGTAGCTGATGGCCTTGTCGTCGGATACCAGTTCGGTATTGGCGGGAAAGGTCAGCTTCTCCACGCCTTCGGCCAGGCGTTCCCGGGCCAGGGGTTCCAGTTCGTTGAGGGGGAACCAGTAGTACTGCAGGCTGCGGGCCAGGCGTTCCTTGGTGTCGTCGCTGAGCGGGCGGACCGACTTGAGCCGGCGCGCCGGGTCGCTGGAGAGAATGATGATGCCGTTCTCGTCACTGACGAAGGCTTCCAGGCGGGCCCTTTGCCACCGTTCCTCCAGGGCCTCCAGGCGCACTTTGACTACCGCCACGCCAATGATCTTGCCGTGTTCTTCCAGGCCGTGGGCCAGGTAGTAGCCGGGCTCGCCGCTGGTGCTGCCGATGCCGTAGAAACGTCCGGGCTGGCCACGTACGGCGTTCTGGTAGTAGGCGCGGAAGGACAGGTCTTCACCCAGGTAGCTGTCGACATCGCGCCAGTTGCTGGTGGCCAGCACCCGGCCGGTGGTGTCCATGACATAGATGGCCCGGCTGCGGCTGCGCCGATTCAGGCCTTCGAGGTATTGGTTGACGGTTTGCCGGTGCTCCGGCGAGGGATCGGCCAGCAGCCTGGAGACACTGGACTCCAGTTCCAGGAGGCTGGGCAGATAGGTGTATTTGCTGATCTCGCTTTCTACGGCGCGGGCGTGCAGTTCCAGCTGGCGTTCGCCATTTTCACTGAGGCTGCGAATGCCATTGTGTTCGCTGATCCAGAAGCCGACGTAGCCCAGGCCGATCATCAGCAGGATGACCAGGGGCGGCAGGAACAGGTGACGGATCAGGCGGGGTTTCACGGCGAGTGATGGCGGCGCGGCGCGATAGAGAGTGGGGTCGCATTTCATCACAGATGCCTTGGGTCAACCACTGTGCGGTGTCCATAGGAGCCGGCCGGCCGGCAAAACGGGCGAACCTGGCGATAGGGGAGCCCGGTGCGTCCCCTTCGCCGGCCAGCCGGCTCCTACAGAAGCACAGGTTTAGTGCTGCAGGATCTTCTCGAGGAAGTGCTGGGCACGTTCGGAGCGGGCGCTGATGTCACCGAAGAATTCCTCTTTCTGGCAGTCTTCGATGATCTGGCCCTTGTCCATGAAGATCACCCGGTTCGCCACTTTGCGGGCAAAGCCCATTTCGTGGGTCACGCACATCATGGTCATGCCTTCCTGGGCCAGTTGCACCATCACGTCCAGCACCTCGTTGACCATTTCCGGGTCCAGGGCCGACGTAGGTTCGTCAAACAGCATGACGATCGGGTCCATGGCCAGGGCGCGGGCGATGGCCACACGCTGTTGCTGGCCCCCGGACAACTGGCCCGGGTGCTTGTGGGCATGGGCGGAGAGGCCGACGCGATCCAGCAGTTGCAGGCCTTTCTTGGTGGCCTCTTCCTTGCTGCGGCCCAGGACCTTGATCTGCGCGATGGTCAGGTTCTCGGTGATGGTCAGGTGCGGGAACAGCTCGAAATGCTGGAACACCATGCCCACCCGAGAACGCAGTTTCGGCAGGTTGGTCTTCGGGTCGGCGATGGAGGTGCCATCGACCACGATGTCGCCCTTCTGGAAGGGTTCCAGGGCGTTGACGCATTTGATTAGGGTGGATTTGCCCGAGCCGGACGGCCCGCAGACCACCACCACTTCGCCTTTCTTGACCTCGGTGCTGCAATCAGTCAGCACCTGGAAGTCCCCATACCACTTGTTGATGTTCTTGATAGAGATCATACGGCGAACCTTTTTTGCAGACGCTTGACCAGCAGCGAGGCGGCAAAGCTGATTGTGAAATACACCAGACCGGCAACGATCAGGAATTCATTGGAGCGGCCGATGATGTCGCCGCTGGAACGCGAGGCGTTGAGGAAGTCCACCAGGCCCACGGTGTACACCAGGGAGGTGTCCTGGAACAGGATGATGCTCTGCTGCAGCAGCAGCGGAGTCATCTTGCGGAACGCCTGAGGCAGGATGATCAGGCGCATGGTCTGGCCGTAGCTCATGCCCAGTGCCTGGGCAGCGCCCATCTGGCCCTTGGGAATGGACTGCACGCCGGCACGGACGATTTCGCAGAAGTACGCCGCTTCGAACATCATGAAGGCCACGATGCAGGAGGTGAACGCACCGATCGGGGTGTCTTCGCCGGTGATCCAGCGCAGCACGAACGGCACCGCAAGGTAGAACCAGGTGATCACCAGCAGCAGCGGAATCGAGCGGAAGTAGTTGACGTAGGCACCGGCCAGGTTCGACAGCAGCTTGTTGTGGGACAAGCGCATCAGTGCCAGCAAGGTGCCGAGGATGATCCCGCCCACCACGCCCATGACCATCAGCTTGAGGGTCATCAGCATGCCGTTCCACAGGCCGGGAATGGCCGGGATGATGCCCGAGAAGTCGAATTCCATTATTTACCTCCCACGGAGATCAGGCCGGGGACCGATACTTTTTTCTCGACCAGGCGCATCAGCAGCATCAGGCTCATGTTCAAGGTGAAGTAGATCAGGGTAGCCAGGGTGAAGGCTTCGAACAGGTTGGCCGAGAACTCGGCGGTCTGCTTGGTCTGGGCCAGCAGTTCCATCAAGCCGATCAGCGACGCCACGGAGGAGTTCTTGAAGACGTTGAGGAATTCCGAGGTGAGCGGCGGAATGATGATCCGGTAGGCCTGGGGCAGCAGCACGTTCCAGTAGATCTGCGGCAGCGAGAAGCCCATGGCGCGAGCGGCGGATTCCTGGCCACGTGGCAGCGCCTGGATGCCGGTACGCACCTGCTCGCAAACCCGTGCGGCGGTGAACAGGCCCAGGCACACGACAACGCTCAGGTAGGCCGAGGTGGTCGGGTTGAGGTCCTGCTTGTACCACTCCTGGAGGTTGGCCGGCAGCAGATCCGGCACCAGGAAGTACCAGATGAACAGCTGCACCAGCAGCGGCACGTTACGGAAAATCTCCACGTAGACCGTGGCAATGCCCGACACCAGACGGTTCGGTATGGTGCGCATGACGCCCAGGATCGACCCCAGCAGCAGCGCGATGATCCAGGCCACCACGGCGATGGCGATGGTCCAGCCCAAACCGCTGATGAACCAGTCGAGATAGGTCTCGCTGCCCACACCGGTGGACTTGAAGAATACGCCCCAGTCCCAGTTGTAATTCATTAGGGTTACCCCTCAGATCGTTCGATGTACAAGCACCCGCCTGGGGACGTCCGTTCCCGCCTGATCATGACGATCAGGCACACACGAGCGGCTCGACAACCACCGGTTCGAGTGTTTCCAAAAAATGCCAGCAGGTAGTGACAGACTCCCGAAGGGGCGGCGCCCCTTCAGGAGATAAGGTTAGTCAGGAATCAGGACTTCTTGTCGTCAGCCGCTTTGTCGGTCGGGTTGGCGATCAGGGCCTTGAGCTCGTCGCTCATCGGGAACATCAGGTTCAGGCCTTTTGGCGGAATCGGCGATTGGAACCATTTGTCGTAGATCTTGTTGATTTCGCCCGACTTGTAGGTGGCGACGATGGCGTCATCCACGGCTTTCTTGAACGGGGCATCGCCCTTGCGCACCATGCAGCCGTAGATTTCGTAGGACTGAGGAGTACCGGTCACGGCCCAGTCGGCAGGCTTCTTGGCCTTGGCCATTTCACCGGCCAACAGTGCGTCGTCCATCATGAAGGCCACGGCGCGGCCCGATTCCAGCATCTGGAACGACTCACCGTGGTCCTTGGCGGAGATCACGTTCATGCCCATCTGCTTGTCGGCGTTCATCGCCTTGAGGATGCGCTCGGAAGTGGTGCCAGCGGTGGTCACCACGTTCTTGCCTTTGAGGTCAGCGAAATCTTTGTAGGTCGAGTCCTTTTTGGACAGCAGACGGGTACCGATTTCGAAGATGCCGACGGAGAAGTCGACCTGTTGCTGACGTTCCACGTTGTTGGTGGTGGAACCACACTCGACGTCGACGGTGCCGTTCTGCACCAGTGGGATACGGGTCTGGGAGGTCACCAGGTTGTACTTGACCTTGAGGTCAGGCATGTCGAGGTCTTTCTTGATCGCTTCGACGATTTTCAGCTGGATGTCGTGGGAGTAGCCCACTGGCACGCCGGAAGCGTCAGCGATGTAGGAAAACGGAATGGAAGCGTCGCGATGTCCGAGGGTGATGGTGCCGGATTCTTTGATTTTCTTCAGTGTGCCGGTGAGTTCGGCTGCGAAAACTGGAGTGCTAATCAGAGCGGCAGCGATAGCTGCGCCCAACAGATGGGGAACGATGCGCATCAATATTTCCTCGACATTTGTTTTTTTTATGAAGCCAGTTCGACGGCTCTTTTATACAGCGAATGCCTTGACGGCTCCTGTTGTGTTGGCACGACAGGCATTCGTCGCACAGTGTAGAGCATGAGTCGTGCCAGACCCATTGTTCATGGATAACGTCTTGATTTTAAAGGCTATTAAATATTTGTTGCGAAGGTTTTAGCTGCGGATTATCCGGTTATCCGAATCATTTTCGGTGCTGCGTTCGGAAAACCGAATGTGCATCCGGCACTCGTAGGAGTCGGCGTGCTGGCGAAACGTTCAATGCGTCGCCCACAAAAAAGCCCCTGAACCTTAGGCAGCAGGGGCTTTGTCTGTCTTGGCTGCTCAGGCGGCCTTGATCTTGCCGCGGTTGTGCTCGACCTTCTGCAAGTAGTCTTCCAGTTGCTGCTGTTGCGCCACGGTGGTGAACAGGCCGAGTTTGCTCCGGCGCCAGAGGATGTCCTGGGCTTTCAGCGCCCATTCTTCCGCGCACAGATAATCCACTTCACGCGTATAGAGGCCGCCACCCAGGTGCTCGCCCAGGTCGCTGAGGCTGTGTACGCCCTCCAGCAGGCGCCAGGTGCGGCTGCCATAGGTGCTGGCCCAGCGCTGGGCGATCTGGCTGGGCACCCAGTCGAATTTCTTGCGGATGGCTTCTGCCAGGGCCTGTGGCGTGCTCATGTTCTCGCCGCCGGGCAGGGTGGCTGTGGCAGTCCAGCTGGGCTTGGCCTGCTTGAAGTAAGGCGCCAGTTGCGCCATGGCCGATTCCGCCAGCTTGCGATAGGTGGTCAGCTTGCCGCCGAACACCGAGAGCAGCGGAGCTTCCTCGCCAGTGCCGGAAAGGGCCAGGGTGTAGTCGCGAGTCACCGCCGAAGGGTTGTCGGATTCGTCGTTGCACAGTGGGCGAACCCCGGAGTAGCTGTGCTGGATGTCGCTGCGGCTCAGTTGCTTCTTGAAGTGCGCATTGACCACTTGCAGCAGGTAATCGGTTTCCGCTTCGGTAATCGCTACCTTGGCCGGATCACCGGTGTATTCACGGTCGGTGGTGCCGATCAGGGTGAACTGATCGAGGTAGGGAATGGTGAAGACGATGCGCTGGTCTTCGTTCTGCAGAATGTGTGCGTGCTCGCCTTCGTACAGCTTGGGCACGATCAGGTGGCTGCCCTGGATCAGGCGGATGCCGTAAGGCGACTCCAGTTTCAGGTCATCCTTGATGAACTTGGCGACCCAGGGGCCGGCTGCGTTCACCAGGGCTTTGGCGCTGATTGAGAACAGGCTGCCGTCGGCACGCTCCAGTTCCAGCTGCCACAGGCCCTTGCTGCGCCGGGCGCTGACGCAACGGGTCTGGGTATGCACGTGGGCGCCGTGCTCCCGAGCGGCCATGGCATTGAGCACCACCAGGCGGGCATCGTCGACCCAGCAATCGGAGTATTCGAAGCCTTTGGTGATCTCGGCCTTCAGGGCGCTGTCGGCGCCGAACTTCAGGCTGCGCGAGCCGGCGAGTTTTTCGCGCTTGCCCAGGTGGTCATACAGGAACAGGCCGGCACGAATCATCCAGGCCGGGCGCAGGTGCGGCCGGTGCGGCAGGACAAAGCGCATGGGCTTGACGATGTGCGGGGCCTTGGCCAGCAGCACTTCACGTTCGGCCAGGGCTTCGCGCACCAGGCGGAACTCGTAATGTTCGAGGTAGCGCAGGCCGCCGTGGATCAGCTTGCTGCTGGCCGACGAGGTGTGGCTGGCCAGATCGTCTTTTTCGCAAAGGAACACGGACAAGCCGCGACCTGCCGCATCCGCGGCAATTCCAACACCATTGATCCCACCGCCGATGACGGCGATATCGTAAACCTCGGAGAGAGGGCGCGCGGGCAAGGTAGAAGTGGGCATCGACAGGCCTCGTGTTGCTTTGATATTTGAATTCGAACATTAATGTTCATTTTCGAAAATACTAGCGCATAAAGAAGGGCGTATCCAGCAAGTTTCGATTGAAAAAACTGATCGAAATGCCCTGAAAGGAAAGTTTACGAACATTAACGAGGGGTAACTGTAGTCGCTGCCGCGGGCTTTGACTGTGTGCGAGTGATCGGCCGTGTCGATTCCGAAAACGATGCAGCCCTTGCTGGGCGGCGTTCGGACACAGCCGGATCCGGGAGGGGGAGGAGGGGGTCAGACCACTTCGAGGCGGATCTTGTGCTGGTTGAGCAGTTGGGTCAGGGCCGGTACCGGTTGCTGGTCGGTGACCAGGCAGTCGATCAGGCTGATGGGCCCCAGGCGGATCATGGCATTGCGCCCGAACTTGCTGGAGTCGGCGGCGAGGATCACTTGTCGGGCGTTGGCGATGATCGCCTGGGATACCCGTACTTCCTGATAGTCGAAGTCCAGCAGGCTACCGTCTTCGTCGATACCGCTGATGCCCACCAGGGCGAAATCCACTTTGAACTGATTGATGAAGTCGACGCTGGCCTGGCCGACCACGCCGCCGTCACGGCGCACATTGCCGCCAGTGAGCAGCACATCGAAATCGTCCTTGGCGCTGAGCATCGAGGCCACGTGCAGGTTGTTGGTGATGATCTTCAGGTGGCTGTGGTTGAGCAGGGCGCGGGCGATGGACTCGGTGGTGGTGCCGATGTTGATGAACAACGAGGCGTGATCGGGGATCTGCGCGGCAACGGCTTCACCGATGCGTTGCTTTTCGTCGCGCATCTGGTCGGCGCGCATGGCGTAGGCGGTGTTTTCGACGCTGGAATCATAGGCTGCGCCGCCGTGATAGCGGCGCAGCAGATTGGCTTCCGCCAGCTGGTTGATGTCGCGGCGGATGGTTTGCGGGGTAACAACGAACAGCTGGGCCAATTCCTCGATGCTGACGTACCCGCGTTCGCGGACCAGATCGAGGATTTGTTGCTGACGGGGAGGCAGATTCATGGGGCTTCCTTTGGGCTGCCGTGCAAAATTTGCCCATGATGCCGCAGGAATCCCCTCCCGACCAGTTACAAGCGGTTACCAATCCACGGCTTGGCTTATTTGGCCTCGTCGTGGGGTTCCCAGTCGCGGGTGCGGCTCACCGCTTTCTTCCAGCCTGCATACAGGCCTTCTTTTTCCTCTTGCGCCAGCTGTGGTTCGAACTCGCGCTCGATCACCGCTTTGCCTCGCAGCTCTTCCAGGCTGCCCCAGAAACCGCAGGCCAGGCCCGCCAGGTAGGCCGCGCCCAAGGCTGTGGTTTCGCGCATTTGCGGGCGCTCCACCTGAGTGCCGAGAATGTCCGCCTGGAATTGCATGAGGAAGTTGTTGGCCACTGCGCCGCCGTCAACCCGCAGGGCTTTCAGGCGTTCGCCGGAATCCTGCTGCATGGCGTCGAGCACGTCGCGGGTCTGATAGGCAATGGACTCCAGGGCGGCGCGGATGATGTGGTCCACGCGTACGCCACGGGTCAGGCCAAACAGCGCGCCGCGGGCGTAGGGGTCCCAGTAGGGAGCGCCCAGGCCGGTAAAGGCGGGTACCAGGTACACGCCGTTGCTGTCCTTGACCTTGCCGGCGAAGTATTCGGTGTCATGGGCGTCGTTGATGATTTTCAGTTCATCACGCAGCCACTGCACAGTGGAGCCGCCGTTGAACACTGCGCCTTCCAGGGCATAGGCCACTTCGCCGCGGGGGCCACAGGCGATGGTGGTGAGCATGCCGTGCTGGGACTTCACCGCCTTGTCGCCGGTGTTCATCAGCAAGAAGCAACCCGTACCGTAGGTGTTCTTGGCCTGGCCCGGTTCGACGCACATCTGGCCAAACAGCGCGGCTTGCTGGTCGCCGGCGATACCGCCGATGGCGATGCCACTCTTGGTACGGCCGTAGATTTCCGACGAGGACTTCACCTCCGGGAGCATCTCCCGCGGGATGTCCAGCACTTCCAGCATCTTCGCGTCCCACTCCAGAGTGTGGATGTTGAAGAGCATGGTGCGCGAGGCGTTGGTGTAGTCGGTGACGTGGGTCTTGCCGCCAGTGAATTTCCAGATCAGCCAGCTGTCGATGGTGCCGAACAGCAGTTCGCCGCTACGGGCGCGCTCACGGCTGCCTTCGACATTGTCGAGGATCCACTTGAGCTTGGTGCCGGAGAAGTAGGGGTCGGTGACCAGGCCGGTGGTGTCGCGGATGTAGTCTTCCAGGCCGTCGCGCTTGAGCTGCTGGCAGATCTCGGTGCTGCGGCGGCACTGCCAGACGATGGCGTTGTAGATCGGGCGGCCGGTGGTCTTGTCCCAGACCACTGTGGTTTCACGCTGGTTGGTGATGCCAATGGCAGCTACCTGATCGTGATGCAGGCCGGCCTGTGCCAGGGCCTCCACCATCACCGCGCTCTGGGTGGCGAAGATTTCCATCGGGTCATGTTCGACCCAGCCGGCCTGAGGGTAATGCTGGGCGAATTCACGCTGGGCAGTGCAGACCACGTTGGCATCGCGGTCGAAAATGATCGCCCGGGAGCTGGTCGTACCCTGATCAAGGGCAATGATGTAGTTCTTATTCTGAATGTCGGTCATGTCGATTGCCTTGGACGAAATAAGGGAGTGAGAACAGGCGCGTGATCGATTTGGGCAGGATCACGCGCCGCGAGAATCAAGAAACTTTGACTTTGCCCTCTATGGCCGGTTCGGCCTCGGAGGCAGCAACAGCGCTGGGCAGATGCCGGGCAATCAGCCCGCGATAGGCCGCAGCACCGAGGCAGGCCCCCAGGATCGGGGCAAAGATCGGTACCAGGAAATACGGAATGTCACGGCCGCCGGTGAAGGAGATTTCACCCCAGCCAGTCATGAACGTCATCAGTTTAGGGCCGAAGTCCCGTGCCGGGTTCATGGCGAAGCCGGTCAGGGGACCCATTGCGCTGCCGATCACGGCAATCAGCAGGCCGATCAGCAGCGGCGCCATCGGGCCGCGAGGCAGGCCGTTGTTGTCATCGGTCAGGGACATGATCACGCCCATGAGAATCGCTGTGATCACCACTTCCACCAGGAACGCCTGGGCAGTGGACAGTGCCGGGTTGGGGAAGGTGGAGAACACCGAGGCCAGTTCCAGGCTGGCCTGGGAGCCACGGATCATTTGGTGGGATTGTTCGAAATCGAAGAATAGGTTGCTGTACAGCGTGTAAACCAACAGCGCCGCGCAGAAGGCGCCGGCGACCTGGGCCAGGATATAGAAGGGCAGTTTGCGTTTATCAAAGTCGGCGAACAGCCACAGAGCGATACTCACGGCCGGATTCAGGTGCGCGCCGGAGACCCCGGCAGTCAGGTAGATCGCCATGCTCACGCCGATCCCCCAGATGATGCTGATTTCCCACAGACCGAAGCTGGCGCCCGCGACCTTGAGGGCGGCGACACAGCCGGTGCCGAAGAAGATCAATAGCGCAGTACCCAGGAACTCGGCCATGCATTGGCCCGATAGCGACGGTTGTTGCAGAGCAGTTGTCATTGTGAACCTCGATTTTTGTTGTTGTCTGGCGCTGCTGCAAAAGGCATGGAGCGCGACTTCCAACGAAGACGGAATCCCCATTCCGGCCCCGTCTTGCTACTGGGTGCAACCTTGGATCTACCGCAGGATATTCAGAAACGAAAAAATATAGACAAGAAACACCGCTGTCAAAGGTCGAAAGTGAACGATTGGTCATTTTATAGATATCAATCAGATGAATGATCCTGGGTGGCAGTCTCGGGAGTGACAGAGAACGTTGTGCTGGCAGCTCTCAGGGTGCGTTATCAAGGCTTGGAATAGAGCCTTTTGTTGATGAATGACCTAAAATTCAGCCGCTCGGTTTTGCCTTTTCGTCCCCCTTGGAGCTGCCATGACCCCTGCACTGGACCTGCTGAAAAAAGTTCGCGCCGAACATCGCATTCACAGTTACGAACATGACCCCAAGGCAGCGTCCTACGGCCTGGAGGCGGCGGAGAAGCTCAATCTCGATCCGGCGCAAGTGTTCAAGACCCTGCTGGCCAGCAGTGAAAAGGGCGAATTGCTGGTGGCGGTGGTGCCGGTCGTCGGAAGTCTTGACCTGAAGGCCCTGGCCCATGCTGCGGGGGTGAAGAAGGCTGAGATGGCTGATCCGGCTGCTGCCCAACGTGCCACTGGTTATCTGCTGGGGGGCATCAGTCCGCTGGGGCAGAAAAAACGACTGCGGACCTTTATCGACAACAGTGCCCAGCCGTTGGCCAGTATTTTCGTCAGTGCCGGTCGCCGTGGCCTGGAGGTGGAGTTGGCGGCGGCCGTGCTGGCCGAGCACACCCAGGCGAAGTTCGCCGACATCGGTCGCTCTTGAGCCCAGGCGTCGGCAGCGGCCCGGGCTGCTGCTGTATGCCGGAAAATCTTCCCTTCTGTGTCTGTCGGGTTCCTTGTTCCGGGCCTCATGCTGGCGGCCGACTATCCAAGGAGCACAGTTATGCCGCTTGAGTTCCAACAGATCGATGCCTTCAGTGATCGCCCCTTCGCCGGCAATCCGGCCATGGTTTACCGGCTTGATGCGTGGCTTGACGAGGCGCTGATGCAGCAGATCGCCGCCGAGCACAACCTGGCGGAAACCGCTTTTGTGGTGCGCGAGGCGCAAGGCTGGCGAATCCGCTGGTTTACTCCGACCACTGAAGTACCTCTGTGCGGGCATGCCACCCTGGCCAGTGCTTATGTGTTGTTCGAGGTCTACGACGAGCCGACGCAACGTATCGATTTTCAGAGCCGTTCCGGGCCCTTGAGTGTCACCCGCGAAGACGGGCTGCTATGGCTTGATTTCCCTTTGCGCAGCCCCAGCAGCCAGGCTGGGCTGGAAGACGTGGCGCAGATACTGGGTGCCCGAGTCATCGAGCTGCTGGGCGCCAATGAGCTGTTGGCGGTGCTGGAGTCGGAGCAGGCGGTGCGCGATTGCCAGCCGGATATGGCTGCGTTGGCGAAGCTGCCCTGGCCTGGAGTGATTGTCACGGCGCGTGGAGACCGGCATGACTTTGTCTCGCGGTATTTTGCCCCGGCCATTGGCATCGACGAGGACCCGGTGACCGGTTCGACCCATTGCTGCCTGACGCCTTACTGGGCACGGCAATTGGATAAACAGCAGTTGAGCGCTTATCAGTGTTCGGCGCGAGGTGGAGCCTTGTTCTGTCGGTTGGAGGGAGAGCGGGTGAAGATCGGTGGCCATGCGCGGCTGATTGCCAGCGGACATTTGCACCTGGAATGACTGTGCCGGGTGTATCGCCGTCAAGCCGGCTCCTACAGTTCGTTGCGATCTTGTAGGGGCCGGATGGCCAGGGGAAGCGTTATCAGTGCGCGCTGCTGTAGCGGCGTACCCCTGATTCACTGTGTGGAATCTGCGCGGCGGTGCTGCCCGAGGCCTGGAACAGCACCAGGTGTTCTGCGGCGACCCGAATCCCCACATCCGCTCCAACCTGATGATCGGCATGGCTGGGGAAGATCGACTCCAGCAGGCTGCCGGTTGGCAGTTGCAGGCGATACAGGGTCGAGGCACCGAGAAAGGTCTTGCCGACGATCCGCGCTTTCAGAGCGCTGTCCGGCGCATAGACGATATCGTCGGGGCGCAGCAGTACGTCCACCGCTCCACCGGACGGCCAGGTGTAGGCGCGGTTGCCCTGCAGCACACCCAGTTCGGTCTGCACCGATTCCGGGCTGCTCAACTGGCCGCGAATGAAGTAGCCCTGGCCAATGAAACTGGCGACAAAGGGCGTCTGCGGCTCGTGATAGAGGTTGTAGGGGGTATCCCACTGTTCCAGGCGGCCTTCCTTGAACACCCCGACCTGATCGCTCACGGCAAAGGCTTCTTCCTGGTCGTGGGTGACCAGGATGGCACTGGTACCCCGAGCCTTGAGGATGTCGCGCACCTCATGGCTGAGCTTGCGGCGCAATTCGCCATCGAGATTGGAGAAGGGCTCGTCCAGCAGCAGCAGTTGGGGTTCCGGTGCCAGGGCGCGGGCCAGAGCCACCCGTTGCTGTTGGCCGCCAGACAGTTCGTGGGGGAAGCGCTGACCGAGGTTCTTCAGGTTGACCAGTTCCAGCAATTCAGCGACCACACGGTCTTTCTGTGGGTGCTTGCGAATGCCGAAGGCAATGTTGTCCGCCACACACAGATGTGGGAACAGGGCGTAGTCCTGGAACACCATGCCGATCCGGCGTTTCTCCGGCGCCAGGGTGAAGCCGGCGCTGGAGATGGTTTCGCCGGCCAACTGGATCTCGCCCTCGTGTACGGGCTCGAATCCGGCGATGGCCCGCAGGGTGGTGGTCTTGCCGCAGCCGGATGAACCCAGCAGGCAACCGATATCACCGGCATTGAGGTGCAGATTGAGGTTCTGCACCACCCGTTGGTCCTGATAGCCGCATGCCAGATTGCGCAGGTTGAGCAGTAATGGCTGGCTCATGCGTGGTGGTACGCCGGCTCGACAAGAAACTCGAGCAGGGCCTTTTGCGCATGGAGACGGTTTTCCGCCTGGTCCCAAGCCACCGAACGTGGGTCGTCCAGCAGGTCGAGGCTGATTTCCTCGCCGCGGTGGGCGGGCAGGCAATGCATGAACAGTACGTCCGGCGCGGCCAGGTCGAGCAGGGCGCGGTTTACCTGGAATGGCGCGAACAGCTTGAGGCGCTTGGCGGTTTCCTCTTCCTGGCCCATGGAGGTCCAGACGTCGGTGCTCACCAGGTGGGCGCCGGTCACCGCTTCGCGAGGATCGCGGACGATGGTCACGCGATCGCCGGCCAGAGCGACAAACTCCGGGTTGGGCTCGTAGCCTTCAGGGCAAGCGACGCGCAGTTGGAAATCGAACTGCATGGCCGCTTCTATATAGCTGTTGCACATGTTGTTGCCATCGCCGATCCAGGCCACGGTCTTGCCTTGGATCGAGCCGCGATGTTCAAGGAACGTCTGCATGTCCGCCAACAGTTGGCAGGGGTGCAGGTCATCGGACAGGCCGTTGATCACCGGTACCCGGGAGTTGGCCGCAAATTCGGTCAGGGTGCTATGGGCAAAGGTACGGATCATCACTGCGTCGAGCATGCGCGACATGACGATGGCGCAGTCGCCGATGGGCTCGCCGCGTCCCAGTTGGGTATCCCGTGGCGAAAGGAAGATGGCCTGGCCGCCCAGTTGGATCATGCCGGCTTCGAAAGACAGTCGGGTACGGGTCGACGACTTCTCGAAAATCATGCCGAGCACACGATTTTTCAAGGGCTCGAAGAGTACGCCGCGGTTACGCAGGTCCTTCAGCTCGATGCCTCGACGAATCACACTGACCAGCTCTTCGGGCGTGCAATCCATCAGGGAGAGAAAGTGCCTTGCGCTCATCATTAACTACCTTTTTGCAACGGACCGCAGATTCTCAAAGCCTTGTTTAATCGAACAACGGGCTGGACCTGCGGCGAAAGCCGCACGGGGCGACGAAATAGGGGAAGGCGCGATCTTATAATTAAATGTCGCGTCTTACCAATAGTGCTACGGCGATTACGGGCATGAGAGGTCAGGACGCGATTGCGCTGACGCTTTTGAGACCAGTTTCCAGACAGCAGCCGGGCATTTGTACACTGCCCTGGCGCGCCTTGGCAATCCAGCGGGGCGCCGGCTGTTCGCTTGCAGTCGTTTTCTGACCTGTGGGCCGAGGTCGCTGCCATGGGCATGCCGAGAGGGTGTCAGTCTGAAACATTTCCTAATGCAAAGTACTGCGGATACCCAGGCGAATCTGCGGCCGGGATAGATGCGCGATGGAATCCAAGGAGCAGCAACTGATGGCGCTTTTGGGGCATGGCCCGGACGCTCACTGACATGACCGCCTCAGTGACAGCCCTTTTTTTGAATTGCTGCTCAATTGCTGCCGATGGCCTGCCGCGCTTGCCCCGAACTGACAGCTCTGATCATGGCTGGGGCTGATGGCCCTGAATTCATGGGACGAACGTCGCTGGTGTCAGCAGCGGTCAGCCGCCATAGTTTTTGCTTCCAGCGGCCCCCTATGGGTTGCCTTCAAACAATAGAGACTGGCCATGACCAAGACTCTCCATCACCGTGCCTGCCACTTGTGCGAAGCGATCTGCGGCCTGACCCTGGAAGTCACCGAGGAAGAGGGTGGCGCTCCGCGCATTACCTCGATCAAGGGAGACGCTCAGGACAGCTTCAGTCGCGGCCACATCTGCCCCAAGGCTGTGGCCCTGCAGGATATTCAGAATGACCCCGATCGTCTGCGTCAGCCGGTGCGGCGCGTGGGCAATGAATGGCAGCCGATCGAGTGGGACGAGGCTTTCGCCCTGGTAGCCGAAAGGCTGGCGAGCATCCAGCAGCATCATGGCAATAATGCGGTGGCGGTCTATCAGGGCAACCCCAGCGTTCACAACTACGGGCTGATGACCCACAGCAACTACTTCCTTGGCCAGCTCAAGACCCGTAACCGTTTCTCGGCCACGTCGGTCGACCAGTTGCCCCAGCACCTGACCAGCTACCTGATGTACGGCCACGGTCTGCTGCTGCCGATTCCGGACATCGACCACACCGACTTCATGCTGATCCTCGGCGGCAATCCCTTGGCGTCCAACGGCAGCATCATGACGGTGCCGGACGTGGAAAAGCGTTTGAGGGCAATCCAGGCTCGTGGTGGCAAGGTGGTGGTGATCGATCCTCGGCGCAGTGAAACGGCGGCCATGGCCGATCAGCATCTGTTCGTCCGTCCTGGAGGCGATGTGGCCTTGCTGTTTGGCCTGTTGAACACGATTTTTGAGGAAGGGCCGATTCGCGACAGTCATCTGCAAGTCGATGGATTGGCAGAGGTGCGCCAGGCGATTTCCCGCTTCACCGCAGAGGCCATGAGCCCGCTGTGTGCGATTGCGGCGCCGCAGATTCGGCAGTTGGCCCGGGAGTTCGCCTCGGCGGAGCGAGCGGTCTGTTATGGACGCATGGGGGTTTCGACCCAAGCCTTCGGTACGTTGTGCCATTGGTTGCTGCAACTGCTCAATCTGATCACCGGCAACCTTGACCGGGTAGGTGGGGCCCTGTGTACCGAGCCGGCGGTGGATCTGGTAGCGGCGACATCGGGGGGGCACTTCAACCTTTGGCAGAGTCGGGTTTCCGGGCTTCCGGAGTATGGCGGCGAGCTGCCTGTATCGGCCCTGGCCGAAGAGATGCTCACTGAGGGCGAGGGACAGGTTCGGGCATTGATCACCGTGGCAGGCAACCCGGTGTTGTCCACACCCAATGGCCGGCAGTTGGAGCAGGCACTGGACGGGTTGGAGTTCATGCTCAGCATCGACTTGTACATCAATGAAACGACCCGTTATGCCGACTTGATCCTGCCGTCCACCTCGGCTCTGGAGAACGATCACTACGACACCACGTTCAATCTTCTTGCAGTACGCAATGTCAGTCGCTTCAACCGGGCGATCCTGCCCAAGCCTGCGGGTGCGCTGCACGACTGGGAGATCTTTGTCGGCCTAGCCAAAGCGTTTGCCGCGAAAACCGAACAACCGCTGAAGCCGACCATCCCCCCTGCGCAGATGATTGACATGGGTTTGCGAGCCGGTGCCTACGGCGATGCATCGCCGCTCAAACTGTCCTTGGCAACACTGGACCAGTATCCCCACGGTATTGATCTGGGGGCGCTGCAGCCGAATCTGGCGGCCCGCTTGAAAACCGAGAATCGGCGGATTCAGGCGGCGCCAGCGCCGATCATGGCGGATCTGGCGCGATTTGCCGCCTTGAGCGTGCCGCCGTTGGATGAGTTGCTGCTGATTGGCCGTCGCCATGTACGCAGTAACAACTCGTGGATGCACAACTATCACCGCCTGGTGAAGGGCAAGCCCCGTCACCAGTTGCTGATGCACCCGGATGACCTGGCCAGTCGCGGGCTGAATGACGGTCAGCGGGTGCGAATCAGCTCTCGGGTCGGTGCGGTGGAGGTAGAGGTGCTGGCCAGCACTGAAATGATGCCGGGGGTGGTGAGCTTGCCCCATGGTTGGGGGCATGGGCGCCCAGGGGTGCAACTGAACATTGCCATGGAGCAGCCCGGTTGCAGCGCCAATGACCTGACCGATGAACGTCAGCTTGATGCGTTGTCTGGGAATGCGGCGTTGAACGGGGTGCCAGTCAAGGTGGAAGCGGCCTGAGATGTCTGTCGGAGAGGCCGAGCAGGGCGCTCAGGTTTCCGTTACAATGCGCCACCGTGCCGACAACAGCGTCGGAAAGTTCAGCCGAGGTGTTCCATGGATATCATCGAAACTATTAAAGAGCAGATTGCCAACAACACCATTCTGCTTTACATGAAAGGCTCGCCGAATGCCCCGCAGTGTGGCTTCTCCGCGAAAGCCGCCCAGGCCGTAATGGGCTGTGGTGAGAAGTTCGCTTATGTGGACATCCTGCAGAACCCGGAAATTCGCGCCAACCTGCCCAAGTACGCCAACTGGCCGACCTTCCCACAGCTGTGGGTGGCAGGTGAGCTGGTCGGTGGTAGTGACATCATGGCTGAGATGTTTGCCAACGGTGAATTGCAGGCTCTGATCAAGGACGCAGCCGAAAAAGCCGCGGCCAAGACTGAAGCCTGACGCGAATATATCCGCGTAATAAAAAGCCCCGCCTCTCTTTCGAGGGCGGGGCTTTTTATTGCTTGAGTATTACGAGTTAAGTTACTCGTCACCCATTTGCGATTGCAGATAGTTCTCGATGCCGACTTTATCGATCAGGCCCAATTGGGTTTCCAGCCAGTCGATGTGTTCTTCTTCGGATTCAAGAATATCTTCCAGCAGTTCACGGCTGCCGAAGTCGCTCACCGACTCACAATGGGCGATGGCTGCCTTGAGGTCTGCATGGCCAGTGCGTTCGATACGCAGGTCGCACTCGAGCATTTCCTTGGTGTGTTCGCCGATGTGCAGCTTGCCCAGGTCCTGAACGTTCGGCAGGCCTTCGAGGAAGAGAATGCGCTTGATTAGCTTGTCCGCATGCTTCATCTCGTCGATGGACTCGTGGTACTCGTGCTTGCCCAGCTTGTTCAGGCCCCAATCTTCATACATGCGTGCATGCAAGAAGTACTGATTGATCGCGACCAGTTCATTGGCAAGGATTTTATTGAGATGCTGGATGACTGTAATGTCGCCTTTCATGATGGGGTCCTGCCCTTTAATTAGTGGAATAAGGACAGAGTCTGAGCCGCGCAAACATTACTGTCAAACCTAAGTTATTGAATAATATATGAAAATTAATCGGAATAAGAATGTTTGTGTTCCGCGTTTTGACCCTAAGCGATTGAATTACAGGCATAAAAAAACCGGACGCTAGGTCCGGTTGTTTAAAACAGTGCTATTTATCCGAGAAATCAGGCGACATTAAATTCCACTGGATAGGGAATTGCTGCCTGGCTGCTCTGCAGTTCGGTCAGGGTCTCGCGGACCACTTGCTTGGCCAGGCATGCGCATTTACCACATTGGCTGGCGACGCCGGTTGCCTGACGCACATCGCGGTAGCTGCAGCAACCTTCATAGATGGCTTCGCGAATTTGTCCGTCGGTGACACCGGTGCAGAGGCAGACATACATAGGATGAGAACCGTCGCTGGTTAGGGCTCAATTGCGATGGATCTTAATGTTAACGAGAATGATTGTCAAAGTGGTTTCGGCGACCTTTGTTGCAGTTTCCTACCAGGGTGACGAACGGTTTTGTTCGCGATAGTGACAGATGATTCGCATTTTTCGCTTTGTGAGCCGGGCTGATGAAAAACCGTTGAGGACAGCTCAAAGACGCGGTGTATGATGGCCGGTCCTTGCGAAGCGGGGTCAGGTCAAGGAGCTGTCGCATCCGCGTGGCAGACTCAAGGCCAATCCCCTTCTTCATTACTACGTCCACACCAGGAGATATCCAATGAGCGTACTCGTAGGCAAACAAGCCCCTGACTTCACCGTACCGGCCGTTCTCGGCAATGGCGAAATCGTTGACAGCTTCACCCTGTCCTCGGCCATCAAAGGCAAATACGGCCTGGTGTTCTTCTATCCACTGGACTTCACCTTCGTTTGCCCGTCCGAGCTGATCGCCCTGGACCACCGCATGGCTGACTTCAAGGCACGCAACGTGGAAGTGATCGCTGTTTCGATCGACTCGCACTTCACCCACAACGCCTGGCGTAATACCCCGATCAATGCCGGCGGCATCGGTCAGGTTCAATACATCATGGCGGCTGACATGAAGCACGACATCGCCAAGGCCTACGACGTTGAGTCCGAAGGCGGCGTGGCTTTCCGTGGCGCGTTCCTGATCGACGACAAAGGCGTTGTTCGTTCGCAGATCGTCAACGACCTGCCACTGGGCCGTAACATGGAAGAGCTGATCCGTCTGGTTGACGCTCTGCAATTCCACGAAGAGCACGGCGAAGTTTGCCCTGCCAACTGGAAAAAAGGTGACAAAGGCATGACCGCTTCGCCAGAAGGCGTTGCTGCTTACCTGAGCGAGAACGCTGGCAAGCTGTAAGCCAGGCGTCACGCATAAAAAAACCGGCCTCAGGGCCGGTTTTTTTATGCAGGTAATTCAACCCGACGAAGAATTGATCAGTCGTCGAAATCCTGCCAGCCGCCCATTTGTTTCCAGCGGTTGACGATGCCGCAGAACAGCTCGGCAGTCTTCTCGGTGTCGTAGCGGGCCGAGTGAGCCTCGCGACCGTCGAAGTCGATATCCGCACTCTGACAGGCCTTGGCCAAAACGGTCTGTCCATAAGCCAGGCCAGCCAGGGTGGCGGTGTCGAAGCTGGAGAACGGGTGGAACGGGTTGCGCTTCATATCCAGGCGCGCCACAGCGGCGTTGAGGAAGCCCAGGTCGAAACTGCTGTTGTGGCCCACCAGGATGGCGCGTTTGCAGCCATTGGCTTTCAGCGCCTTGCGCACCCCACGGAAAATATCGGTCAGTGCAGTTTCCTCGCTGACGGCCATGCGCAGCGGGTGGTCAAGCTTGATCCCGGTGAACTCCAGGGCCGCGGCTTCGATGTTCGCGCCTTCAAAAGGCTCGACCCGGAAGAAATAGGTGTGTTCCGGGAACACGAAGCCTTTTTCATCCATGCCGATAGTGGTGGCGGCAATCTCCAGCAGGGCGTCGGTGGCCGAGTTGAAGCCGCCGGTTTCAACGTCGACGACTACCGGCAGGTAACCGCGAAAACGAGCTGCCATCGGGTGTCGAGGGCCGCCGCCGTTACCTTCTTGTTCGTCGTCGAAATGGTCGTCACTCACGAGTGATCCTCCAGCAGGCGCCAGCGCAGTTTTTCACCGGCGCGCAGCGGAATGACAGTCAGCTCACCGAACGGCAGGCTGGCGGGGGCGGTCCATTCTTCACGAACCAGGGTGATGCGATCGGTGTTGGTCGGTAGACCGTAGAAGCGCGGGCCGTTGAGGCTGGCAAAGGCTTCCAGTTTGTCCAGGGCATTGCGCTGTTCGAACGCTTCAGCATACAGCTCGATCGCGGCATAGGCGCTGTAGCAGCCGGCGCAACCGCAAGCGGCTTCCTTGGCGTGCTGGGCATGAGGCGCCGAGTCGGTGCCGAGGAAGAACTTCTCGCTGCCACTGGTGGCCGCATCCAGCAGAGCTTCCTGGTGGGTGTTGCGCTTGAGAATCGGCAGGCAATAGAAGTGCGGGCGAATACCGCCCACCAGCATGTGGTTGCGGTTGTACAGCAGGTGGTGCGCGGTGATGGTGGCGCCGACGTTGGCCGAAGCCTCCTTGACGAACTGCACGGCTTCGCCGGTGGTGATGTGTTCGAACACCACTTTCAGACTGGGGAAGCGCTCGACCACGCGACGCATATGCTCGTCGATGAAGATTTTCTCGCGGTCGAAGACGTCGACGTCGCCGCGGGTCACTTCACCGTGAATCAGCAGCGGCAGGCCAACTTCGGCCATCGCTTCGAGCACCGGGAAGATCTTGTCGATGCTGGTCACGCCCGAGTCCGAGTTGGTGGTCGCGCCGGCCGGGTACAGCTTGGCGGCGTGCACGAAACCGCTGGCCTTGGCTGCGTGGATCTCGTCCGGCTGGGTGCGGTCGGTCAGGTAGAGCACCATCAGCGGCTCGAAGCGGCTGCCGGCCGGGCGCGCAGCTAGAATACGCTGGCGATAGGCGTCGGCTTCCACGGCGTTACGCACCGGAGGTACCAGGTTGGGCATGATGATGGCGCGGCCAAAGGTGCGCGCGACATCTGCGACTGTATTGGGCAACACGGCACCATCGCGAAGATGAATATGCCAGTCGTCGGGACGCAGCAGGGTCAGGCGGTCGGACATTGGAGGTTCCAGGCGGGTAAAACTCGGGGGGAATGCTACCGGAAAAGACTCTTCCAGGCACTCGCTATCAAGTTTTGCGACGAGCAACCGATATCCCGAAGGTATGGCGTATTAACGCCTGTCGATTTTTCTGTTGTACACGTCAGTGGAGCCTCCCGTGCGCCAGCGTTATCTAGCCTTGCTCAGTGTGTTTGCCAGCCTGCCCGCGATGGCTCTCACTTTCCAGACCCGTCTGGAGAGCATTGAGTGGACGGTCGAAGGTGACAAATTCGAGTGCCGCTTGATCCAGCCCGTCACCGATTTCGGTTCCGGCGAATTCGTTCGCCGCGCCGGTGAGCAGGCGATTTTTCGCCTCAAGAGTTTCAACCCGATGCAGGCAGGTGGCTCGGCGACGCTGCTTGCGGCCGCGGCGCCCTGGCAGCCGGGGCGTGGCGACATCAACCTCGGGGCGGTCAAGGCCGGCACGGATGGGGTGCTGTACAACAGCAATCAGATGCAGGCCGGTCGCCTGATCATCGGTTTGCTGGAAGGGCGTAGTCCGGTGGTCCGGCATTTTTCCCGCGAGGGTGGGGTTTCCGAGGTGCGCCTGCTTCCGGTGAAATTCAGCAAGGCCTACAGCGACTATCAAAGCTGCATGACCAAACTGCTGCCGATGAACTACGAACAGGTGAAACAGGGCGAGATCGGGTTCCCGGGCGGCGGTATCGAACTCGATGCTCGGGCCAAGGCGAAGTTGCAGGTGATGGTGGATTTCATCAAGGCCGATCCGACGGTCAATCACGTCGAACTGGATGGCCACTCTGACAATAGCGGCAATCGCTTGACCAATCGCGACCTGTCCCGCCGCCGGGCCTTGGCGGTGATGGAGTTCTTCAAGGCCAACGGTTTGGCGGAAAATCAGATTGTGGTGCGCTTCCATGGTGAGCGTTATCCCCTGGCTCCCAACACCAATCCTGCCAACCGAGCGAAGAATCGCCGGGTCAATGTGCATCTGGAACGGGTCGCCCCCACCGAAAAACCGGCTCCGGCGCCTCAGGCCACCTCCGGTTCCAGCGCTGCGGCGACTTCCTGATACGGCTGTCGTCGTCGCGCGCTCGACATAATCTGTCGCTTGGTCGTCATAAGCTGTCGCGCCTCTGTAAATTATCCTCGTGGATCGGTAGACTCGACGGCTTTCCGTACAACCCCGTGGAGTGATGGCATGGCGGACGTAAACAAGGTCGTTCTGGCGTATTCGGGCGGCCTGGACACTTCGGTGATCCTCAAGTGGCTGCAGGATACTTACAACTGTGAAGTAGTGACTTTCACTGCTGACCTGGGCCAAGGCGAAGAGGTCGAGCCGGCCCGCGCCAAGGCGCAAGCCATGGGCGTCAAAGAGATCTACATCGACGATCTGCGCGAAGAGTTCGTGCGTGATTTCGTTTTCCCGATGTTCCGCGCCAACACCGTCTACGAAGGCGAGTACCTGCTGGGTACTTCCATCGCTCGTCCGTTGATCGCCAAGCGTTTGATCGAAATCGCCAACGAGACTGGCGCGGATGCCATTTCCCATGGCGCCACCGGCAAGGGCAACGATCAGGTGCGTTTCGAGCTGGGCGCCTATGCCCTCAAGCCAGGGGTCAAAGTGATCGCTCCTTGGCGTGAGTGGGACCTGCTGTCCCGCGAGAAACTGATGGACTACGCCGAGAAGCACGGTATCCCGATCGAGCGTCACGGCAAGAAGAAGTCGCCGTACTCGATGGATGCCAACCTGCTGCACATTTCCTATGAAGGCGGCGTGCTGGAAGACACCTGGACCGAGCACGAAGAAGACATGTGGCGCTGGACCGTCTCCCCGGAGAAGGCTCCTGACACCCCGCAATACCTGGAGCTGACCTACCGCAACGGTGACATCGTCGCCATCGACGGCGTGGAAATGACTCCGGCTACCGTGCTGGCGACCCTGAACCGCATCGGTGGTGAACACGGTATCGGTCGTCTGGACATCGTCGAGAACCGTTACGTGGGCATGAAGTCCCGTGGCTGCTACGAGACCCCGGGTGGCACCATCATGCTGCGCGCCCACCGCGCCATCGAGTCCATTACCCTGGACCGCGAAGTGGCTCACCTCAAAGACGAGTTGATGCCCAAGTACGCCAGCCTGATCTACACCGGCTACTGGTGGAGCCCTGAGCGTCTGATGCTGCAACAGATGATCGACGCCTCCCAGGTCCACGTGAACGGTGTAGTGCGCCTGAAGCTGTACAAGGGCAACGTGATCGTTACCGGCCGCAAGTCCGATGAGTCGCTGTTCGACGCCAACATCGCCACCTTCGAAGAAGACGGTGGTGCTTACAACCAGGCGGACGCAGCAGGCTTTATCAAGCTCAACGCATTGCGCATGCGCATCGCTGCAAACAAGGGCCGGACTCTGGTCTGATACCTTGAGTTGCTAAAAGAACCCCGCGATAAGCGGGGTTTTTTTTGCTTCTGATTAATGGTGCCTACGGGCAGAGGCTGAGTAGGGCAGTTGATTGAACGAAGAAGTGCTATTGAGTGCAGTTTGTTAATCACCCTCCCGCTGCTGAAAGTGCTGCCTGATGATGTGTCTTTTAGTACGAAAAGTAGCTGCTCTAGCGATTAATCTTAAGCGCTTTTCCAGTTAAGCGACCTTTATCTAAATTTTTTTGTAAGGTAAATCGGTATTGTTTGTAAGGATCGTCCTCGTAGGGTCGTAGCCCCTTGTAGCACGGTGTCAGAGTCAATTCTCTGGGGTATTGTGCGGGCTCTAAAAAACTCTAAGGACTTGGATGGACCTATGAAAAGAGTATTGATCGTGGATGATCATCCTGTTATTCGCCTGGCTGTGCGCATGTTGATGGAACGCCATGGTTTTGAAGTAGTAGCAGAAGCAGATAACGGCACGGATGCTTTAAAGTTGGCTCTTGAATATGTTCCCGATATTTTGATTTTGGATATTGGTATCCCACAACTTGATGGGCTTGAAGTTATAACCCGCCTGATGTCCAGAGGCATGCCGATCAAGATTCTAGTGTTGACTCTGCAAGTTCCCGGACCCTTTTCCATGCGTTGCATGCAGGCCGGGGCCGCCGGCTACGTGTGCAAGCAGCAGGACATTACCGAACTGATCAGCGCGGTGCGGGCGGTGCTGGCAGGTTACAGCTACTTTCCCAACGAGGCGTTGCACACCTTTCGTTCCAGTCAGGGCATCAGCAGCGAGGAAGAAATGATCGAGCTTCTTTCAGGGCGTGAGTTGATCGTATTGAAGCAGCTCACCAATGGCATGAGTAACAAGGAAATCGCCGAGGGCTTGTGTTTGAGCAACAAGACCGTCAGCACTTACAAGCGGCGGTTGTTGGCCAAGCTCAATGCTCGTTCATTGGTTGACCTGATCGAATTTGCCCAGCGCCATCAGTTGGTATGAGTGTGGGTGACTGAAGCGACAGCCTTGAATGGAGCAATCTGTTAATTAGGAACGGACCGGTCATGCCGAGGGGCTGACCGGTCGAGTTTCAGGGCGAGAGAGGCACAAAAAAACCTCCGTCTGGAGGTTCTTTTGTGACTAGAGGTCAAAGTCGTAATCGGCCAGTTGTTTCTGCAGCCGTCGTTCTTCCAGAAGATTGTCGATGGTTCTGCGCTTGCTCAGATTGGTTTTCGCCACCTCGACCACCGGTTCAGCATCGTCTGTGTCTGCTGCGATGAAGTCTTCTTCCACGTCCAGTTGTTCTTTGCCAGTGCTCATAAGGTCAACTCCAGGCTAAGACTGCCATTGGCGCTCCTTATATCGATATTCTCCTGGCGGGTAAAAAAGATTTTTTCAATCGACTCATCAACAAAATCAATGCTGCCTCAATCGTCAGAAGTCTTTTGCTTGTACTCGCACAGGTCTTCGATTCGACAGCTACCGCAACGTGGCTTACGGGCCAGGCAGACGTAGCGACCGTGAAGGATCAGCCAGTGATGGGAGTCCAGCAGAAACTCCTTGGGTACAAACTTCAGCAGTTTTTTTTCCACTTCCACTACATTCTTGCCCGGGGCCAGCCCGGTGCGGTTGCTGACCCGGAAGATGTGGGTGTCCACAGCCATGGTCAATTGCCGGAAAGCGGTGTTGAGGACCACGTTGGCGGTCTTGCGGCCGACGCCGGGCAAGGCTTCCAGCTCCTCCCGGGTCTGTGGCACTTCACTGTTGTGGCGTTCCACCAGCAGGCGGCAGGTCTCGATGACGTTCTTGGCCTTGCTGTTGTACAGGCCAATGGTCTTGATGTATTCGGACAGTCCCTCGACCCCCAGTGCATGGATAGCTGCCGGTGTATTGGCCACGGGGAAGAGTTTGGCGGTCGCCTTGTTGACCCCGACGTCGGTCGATTGCGCCGAAAGAATCACCGCGATCAGCAACTCGAACGGCGAGGAGTAGGCCAGTTCGGTTTTTGGTTCGGGGTTGTCTTCGTGAAGTCGGCGAAATATTTCCAGGCGTTTGGCGGCATTCATCGGTGGTTCATTTCCTCGAAGACGGTCGGTTGAAGGATGAAGAGGTGGTCCAGGCCCGCTTTGCCGCCAGCAGCAGGCCAAGCAGGATAAAACCCCCAGGGGCCAGAGTCAGCAGGCGCAATCCGCCTTGGGGCAGCAACACCCAACCGGCGCTATTACCGGGCAGGCCGGCGAGCCAGCCTAGATGGCTGCCCAGGGCGCCGGTGCCCAGCAATTCGCGCAGCGCGCCCACCAGCGCCAGCGCGCCACAGAAACCTGCAGTTAGGCGTAGCCGGTCGCGGTGCTGGAAGAAGCCCGCCTGTTCCAATATCACGCATTGCAGGGGCAGCAGGCCCAGGTACAGGCTCAACTGCTGGTGTAACTCATAACTCCAGGCTTGCACCGCCAGCCACAGCCAACTGCCGAGAGTGGCGGCGAGCAACAGGCTGGCCAGCCACTGCTGACGGCTTTGCAAATGTGGCCGCAGCAGGCCCATGCCGGCCCCGAAGGTCCCGATCAGCAGCGTGGACGCCAGAGCCAGGCCCAGGGCCTTGACCCAGGAATCCGTGGCCCCGATCAACGGCGTCAGCATCAGCAGGCCCGGCAATGACAGTGGCTTACTCATCGGCGGCTCCCGAAAGCAGTTGCTGACGATGCTCATCGAAGTAGCGCAGGGCATCGTGCAGGGCGCTGATCACCGCGCGGGAGGTGATGGTGGCGCCGGCGATCTGATCGAACTGGCCATTGTCCTTTTTCAGGGCCCAGGCAGCATCGTCCGGGGACGTGCGGGATGTGCCGGAAAACCCCTGCAGCCAGGCGTTGGGCTGTTCGGCGATGCGGCCTCCCAGGCCTGGGGTTTCATCCTGCTTGAGCGTCTTGCTGCCCAGCAGGCGGCCATGGCTGTCGATGGCGATCAGCAGCTCGATGGGGCCCGCGTAACCGTTCACTCGAGTGCGTAGCAGCACGGCACTGGGCTGACCCGCGCGGGTGGCCAGGTAGCCATCCAGCAAGCGGCTGTTGTCCAGTTGCACATCCCTCAAGGGCAGTGGCTGCTCCAGTGGCTGGTTGTCGTAGCTTGCTGCAGGCAGCAGGTCGAGTAACTTGCGGGCCTGCAACGCCCGTTGCTCGGCGGCGATGCGCGGTGCGCCAGCGTATTGCAGCCACAGGGTGGCGCCCACGCCGAGAACGCCGAGCAGCACCAGCAGGAGCAGACCTCGCGCGCTCTTCATGCTCAAGCTTTCTCCTGTTCCGAGAGGCACAGGCGTTCCAGCCCTGGTACCGCCAGATTCATCAGCAGTACGGCGAAGGCAACGCCGTCGGGGTAGCCGCCCCAGGTGCGGATCAGGTAGGTCAGCAGGCCGACGCCGACGCCGAACAGCAGCCTGGCTTTCGCTGCCTTGGGGCCGGACACCGGTTCGGTGACGATAAAGAATGCGCCCAGCATGCTGGCGCCGCTGAGCAGGTGAAACAGCGGTGAGCCATGGGAGTCGGAGCCCGAGCCGTTCCAGCACAGCAGGCTGATGACAAAGAGGCTGCCCAGCATGCCCACGGGCGCCTGCCAACTGATGACCCGTTGCTGCAGCAGAAACAGCCCCCCGGCAAGAAACCCCAGGCTGATCCATTCGGCGCCATGGCCGCCGAAGTGACCGAAAGCGCGGTTGCCGGCAAAGAGTTCGTCGAGGGTCAGGCTCTTGTTGATCCGCAAGCTGTCCAGTGCCGTGGCTTGAGCCCAGGCGTCCGCATGCAGGCCGTCCGCGACACCGAATACCTGTTGCAGGCCGCCGAGCAAGTCCATGGCGTGGGGCGCAGGCCAATGGGTCATCGACTGGGGAAAACACAACAAGGCCAGGGCGTAGCCGAGCATGGCCGGATTGAACGGGTTCTGGCCCACACCGCCGTACAAGTGCTTGCCCAGGACAATGGCGGCGGCGGCCGCGCTCAGCGGCAGCCACCAGGGGCAGTAAGCTGGCAAGGCCAGGGCCAGTAGCGTGGCGCTGACCAAGGCACTGCCATCGCCTAGGTTGGGCGGCAGTGGGCGTCTTCTGAGGTACAGGACCAGGGCTTCCATGGCCAGGGCGCCGCTGACGGTCAGCAGCAGATTGAGCAGCACGCCCCATCCGTACAGCCACAGCATCACCAACAGGCCCGGCAGCGTGGCCAGCAGCACTCGCTGCATGGCCTGGCGCAGGCGTTGGTCGACGCCGTCAGCTATCAGCATGGGCCTTCACCTGGCGTTCGGCCTCGTGCAAGCGTGCCTGGGCCTGGGCCAGCTGTTCTGCTCGGGTGTCGGGCTGGCGCTGTAGTTTGTTCAGATCGGCGCGGGCGTAGGCCAGTTCGGTTTTCAATTGCCGCAGCTGTGGATCGATCGGGCGTTTTTCGATGCGAGTCAGTGTCGGCGCCGGTTTCGCACTGGCGTCCTCGGCCGCATGCAGGGCCTGTTCGGCCGCCGCCAGGGCTGCGCTCAGGGTTTCCAGTTCAGCACTGGACGCTTCAGCCGCCTGAGCTTTCTTCAGTTCGGCGCGGCGCGTCGCCAACTGGATCTTCGCGCGCTTGAGCTCAGCATCCTTGGCCTCTGGCGGCGGAGCAGGGGGCGCCTGGGACTCCAGCTGGGCCAAGGCCTGCTCGGCGGTTTCGAACTGACGCTGCAGGACGATCAATTGCATTTGCTGCTCGAAGGTCGGCGGATGGCCGAAAGCCTTGAGCGACTTGTGCAACTGGGCCCGGCTCATGGCCAGCTCGATCTTGGCTTTTTTCAGTGCTGCATCGGCCGCCGCGGCCTTCTGCGCACGGACCCGTTCGATGGCGGCCTGCACCGGGTTCTGGCTGTTGTCAGTGGTTTGCGCGGCTCGTTGTGCGCGGGCCTGGCGCTCGGCCAGGCGCCGGGCTTCTTCCCGTTGCAAGCGTTCGTTGCGTTGTTCGAAGCGTCGTCGCGCCTGCTCGCGCTTGCGGCTGCGGGCTTGCAGCTGCTCGGGGCTGGTGGCCTGGCCGCCGACGATCGGTACCACCTTGGTCTCGGGCAGCGGCAGCATATCGATACAGTCCACCGGACAGGGCGCCACGCACAGGTCGCAGCCGGTGCACTCGTCGACCAGCACGGTATGCATCAATTTGGCCGCGCCGACGATGGCGTCCACTGGACAGGCCTGGATGCATTTGGTGCAGCCGATGCATTCTGCCTCGCGAATATAAGCGATCTGGGCCGGAGCTTCGCCGCGGCTGCGATCCAGCTCCAGCACCGGTAGCTGCAGGAGTTGCGCCAGGCCGGCGATGGTTTCCTCGCCGCCGGGTGGACACTTGTTGATGGCCTCGCCGTTGGCGATGCCCTGGGCGTAGGGTTTGCATCCGGGGTGGCCGCACTTGCCGCACTGGGTCTGGGGCAGGAGGGCATCGATGCGTTGAATCAGACTCATGTTTTGATCAGTCCGTTGAAGCCGAAAAACGCTACTGCCAGCAGGCCGGCGCTGATCAGGTCGATCGGCAGGCCGCGCCAGGGCAGGGGAATATCGTTGTTGGAGATACGCTGGCGCAGATCGCTGAACAGGCTCAGTACCAGCCAGAAGCCCATTCCGGCCCCCAGGCTCATGGCGCTGAGGGTCGCCAGCCCGAGGTTTTCCCCAGTGGCGATCAGCAGCAGGCCGAGCGCACTGGCATTGCCCAGCAGTAGCGGCCAAAGGCCGTCGAATGGAACATTGGGCAAGGCCCGGGATAGCAACCGCAATAGCGGTTTGATCAGCAGCACGCTCAGGGGCAGCCAGAGAAACAACTGCAAGGATTCCAGTCCCCAAGGCAGCAGCGCGCCACGATAAAGGACATGGCCGAGCACGCAACTGACCAGCATCAGGACCGTGGTCGCCAGGCCCAGCGCGTGAATCCGCTGCCGAGTGCTATCGGCTGGGGCCTGCAGCAGCGGATCGACGCCCAGCGGCCACTGCAACACGAAGTTGTTGATCAGGGCGGTGCTGACAAGGGCGAGGAGGAAGTGGGTCATGGTTGGGCCGGTACGGGCAGGCGGTCTCTCAAGAGTAGGCAAACTCCGGCGCGGGCGCAGGGCCGCCAGATATGCAAATCCCCCCGTTGCGCCGGGCACAACGGGGGGACGGGGTCCAGCCTGCAGCCTTACTTGATCCGCTGGCCCGGCTTGGCGCCGCTGTCCGGGCTCAGCAGGTAGATTTCTTCACCGCCAGGGCCGGCGGCCATCACCATGCCCTCGGAGATGCCGAATTTCATTTTCCGCGGCTTGAGGTTGGCGATCATCATGGTCAGGCGACCATCGAGCTTGGACGGATCCGGGTAGGCGCTCTTGATTCCGGAGAACACGTTGCGCTGCTCGTCACCGATATCCAGGGTCAGGCGCAGCAGCTTGTCGGCACCTTCCACGGCTTCGGCCTTGACGATCAAGGCGACGCGCAGGTCGATGGCGGCGAAGGTGTCGAAGTCGATTTCCGGCGACAGCGGATCCTTGGCCAGTTCGCCGTTGCCTGCTGGCGCGGCTGCGCCGGTGTCGGTCTGGCTGGCGGTCAGGTCTTCTTTCGAGGCGTCGGTCATGGCTTGTACTTTTACCGGGTCGATCCGCGTCATCAGCGGCTTGAATTCGTTGAGTTGATGGTTGGCCAGCAGGTGCAGGTGATCGTTCCAGGTCAGCGGTGCAACGTTGAGGAACGCCTCGGCATCGGCGGCCAGCAGCGGCAGCACCGGCTTGAGGAAAATCACCAGCTGGCGGAACAGGTTGATACCGGTGGCGCAGATGGCCTGCACCTCGGCTTGCTTGCCTTCCTGCTTGTTCAGCGACCATGGGGCCTTGTCGGCGATCCAGGCGTTGGCGCGGTCGGCCAGGGCCATGATTTCGCGCATGGCACGGGCAAAGTCGCGGGCTTCATAGGCGTCGGCGATGCTTGGCGCGGCAGCCAGGAAGGCCTCGGTCAGCTCGGGAGCGGCATTGCTGTCGACCATCAGCCCGGCATTGCCCTTGTGGATGAAGCCGGCGCAACGGCTGGCGATGTTCACCACCTTGCCCACCAGGTCGGAGTTGACCTTCTGTACGAAGTCTTCGAGGTTCAGGTCCAGGTCGTCGACACCACGGCCCAGCTTGGAGGCGTAGTAGTAGCGCAGGTATTCCGGCGACAGGTGCTCCAGGTAGGTGCGGGCCTTGATGAAGGTGCCCCGGGACTTGGACATCTTCTGGCCATTGACCGTCAGGTAGCCGTGGACGTTGATGCCGCTCGGCTTGCGGTAGCCGGCGCCTTCGAGCATGGCGGGCCAGAACAGGGCGTGGAAGTTGACGATGTCCTTGCCGATGAAGTGGTACAGCTCGGCGGTGGAGTCTTTGCCCCAGAACGCGTCGAAATCCAGCTCAGGACGACGGGCGCAGAGGTTCTTGAAGCTGGCCATGTAGCCGATTGGCGCGTCCAGCCACACGTAGAAGTACTTGCCCGGCTCGTCCGGGATCTCGAAGCCGAAGTACGGCGCGTCGCGGGAGATGTCCCACTGCTGCAGGCCGGCATCCAGCCATTCGGCGATCTTGTTGGCCACGGCGTCTTGCAGGGTGCCGCTGCGGGTCCAGCTTTGCAGCATCTGCTGGAAGTCCGGCAGCTTGAAGAAGAAGTGCTGGGAATCCTTGAGCACCGGGGTGGCGCCGGAGATCGCCGACTTTGGATCTTTCAGGTCGGTCGGGGCGTAGGTGGCGCCGCATTTTTCGCAGTTGTCGCCGTACTGGTCCTCAGTGCCGCACTTCGGGCAGGTGCCCTTGATGAAGCGGTCGGCCAGGAACATTTTCTTTTCCGGGTCGAAATACTGCGTGATGGAGCGCGTGGCGATGTGCCCGGCGTCCCGCAGCTTGAGGTAGATCTGGCTCGACAGCTCACGGTTTTCCTCAGCGTGGGTCGAGTGGAAGTTGTCGAAGTCCACCAGGAAGTCGGCAAAGTCGGCGCTGTGTTCGGCCTGGACGTTGGCGATCAGTTGCTCCGGGGTGATGCCTTCCTTTTCCGCGCGCAGCATGATGGCCGAGCCGTGTGCGTCGTCGGCGCAAACATAGATGCATTGGTTGCCGCGATGCTTCTGGAAGCGCACCCACATGTCGGTCTGGATGTACTCAAGCATGTGGCCAAGGTGGATGGAACCATTGGCATAGGGCAGGGCGCTGGTGACGAGGATCTTGCGTGGCTCGGACATGGGGCTCGGCTACTTGATGAAACGGAGGTCGGCCACTATAAAGCGCCAGCGCGGATTTTTCACCCTTCCGGGTACATTGTGCACAGCAAGCTTTCTCGCCACGAAGGAGTCGGCGGCGTAGGATAGCCGCCTGATTTTTCAGTCTTGTTATCGGAGTTGCCCATGAGCGCCGTCAATCGCGCAGCGGTGGAAGCCGTCCTTCGCCAATACACCGACCCTTACCTGAACCAGGACCCGGTCAGCGCCGGCTGCGTGCGCGACATCGACGTCCAGGGCGACCGGGTCACGGTCCGCATGGAACTGGGTTATGCCGCCGGCCTGTTCAAGAGCGGCTGGGCGCAGATGCTGCAACTGGCCATCGAGGGCCTGGACGGTGTGAGCTCGGCCAAGGTCGAGATCACCAGCGTGATCGCCGCGCACAAGGCCCAGGCGCAGATCCCGGGCCTGGCCAACGTCAAGAACGTGGTGGCGGTGGCGTCCGGCAAGGGCGGCGTGGGCAAGTCCACCACCGCGGCCAACCTGGCCCTGGCCCTGGCCCGGGAAGGCGCCAAGGTGGGGATTCTCGACGCTGATATCTATGGTCCGAGCCAGGGCATCATGTTCGGCATTGCCGAAGGCACCCGGCCGAAGATCAAGGACCAGAAGTGGTTCGTGCCCATCGAGTCCCATGGGGTCGAGGTCATGTCCATGGCTTTCCTCACCGACGACAACACGCCGATGGTCTGGCGCGGCCCGATGGTCTCCGGCGCCTTGCTGCAACTGGTGACCCAGACCGACTGGGGCAATCTCGATTACCTGGTGATCGACATGCCGCCGGGCACTGGCGATATCCAACTGACCCTGGCGCAGAAAGTCCCGGTGGCCGGTGCCGTGATCGTCACCACGCCGCAGGACCTGGCGTTGCTGGATGCGCGCAAGGGCGTGGAGATGTTCCGCAAGGTCAACATCCCGGTGCTGGGCGTGGTGGAGAACATGGCGGTGCACATCTGCTCGAACTGTGGCCATGCCGAGCATCTGTTTGGCGAAGGCGGTGGCGAAAAGCTGGCCAGTCAGTACGATGTTGAACTGCTGGCTTCGTTGCCGTTGTCGATGCTGATCCGCGAACAGGCCGATGGTGGCAAGCCGACGGTGATCGCCGAGCCTGAAAGCCAGATCGCCATGGTCTATCAGGAACTGGCGCGGCATGTCGGCGCGCGCATCGTGTTGCAGGAAGCCGCGGCGCCGGCGATGCCCAGCATCACTGTCAGCGATGACTGAATCGCCGCGCTTCTTATAGGTGCCGGCACCCCCCAAGAAAAAGCCCGATGTGCAAACATCGGGCTTTTTCTTGGGGGCTCAGACTCGCAGGCCGCCGTCCATTTCCAGGATGCGTCCGGTGTAATAGTCGTTCTCGAAGATGTACGCCGCCGAGTGGGCGATCTCTTCCGGCTTGCCCATGCGCTTTAGGGGAATCCCCGAGGTCATCTTCTCGAGGGCTTCAGGCTTCATGCCCAAGGTCATCTCGGTTTCGATAAAGCCCGGGGCAATACCGGCCACGCGGATGCCATAGCGCGCCAGTTCCTTGGCCCAGGTCACGGTGGCCGCAGCGACCCCGGCCTTGGCCGCGGAATAGTTGGTCTGGCCGATATTGCCAGCGCGCGAGATTGACGAGATGTTGATGATCGCGCCGCTGTTGTTCAGCTCGATCATTTTTGCCGCCACTTCACGGGTGCAGAGGAATACCCCGGTCAGGTTGACGTCGATCACTGCCTGCCACTGGGCCAGGCTCATCTTGGTCATTTCGCCGTCCTTGACCTTGACCAGCAGGCCGTCGCGCAGGATCCCGGCATTGTTGATCAGGCCGTGGATGGCGCCGAAGTCCTCGGCGACCTGGGCCACCATATGGTTGACCTGTTCTTCATTGGCGACGTTGCACAGATAGGCTCGGGCTTCTACGCCATGGGCCTTGCAGGCCGCGACCGCCTGGTCGAGTTTTTCCTGGTTCAGGTCCACCAGGGCCAGCCGTGCGCCCTTGGCGGCGAAATACTCGGCCATGGAGCGGCCCAGACCTTGGCAACCGCCGGTGATAATGATTACTTTGTCAGTGAGTTGCATTCGCATGTCCCGCTAGCAGGTCTTGAGGGGTGGTCCTTTTGGGGGAACCTCGGCTGGCGGCCGGACCTGGCCTGGCTGCAGAAGAGAATTGCCCCGTTGGCGTAGCTGGAACAATGCTCCAGGCGCCCGTCCGTTTTCGACGGATTCTAAAGAAGGAGTCATAAAGTGAGCGTTGAAGCTGCCAAGAATGCACGAGAATTGCTGCTCAAGGAATACCGCGGCGTGTTGTCGACGCACTCCAAGGCCATGCCGGGTTTTCCCTTTGGGTCCGTAGTGCCTTATTGCCTGGATGCCGAGGGGCGACCGCTGATTCTTATCAGCCGCATTGCCCAGCACACCCACAATCTGCAGAAGGATTCCAAGTGTTCGCTGCTGGTGGGCGAGCGCGATGCCGACGACGTGCAAGCAGTGGGGCGCCTGACCTACCTGGCCGAAGCTGAGAAGCTTGAGGACCAGGACGCCATCGAGGCCGCCGCCGAGCGCTACTACCGCTATTTCCCTGAATCCCAGAACTACCATAAGGCCCATGACTTCGATTTCTGGGTGCTCAAGCCCGTGCGTCACCGCTATATCGGCGGTTTCGGCGCCATTCACTGGGTGGATCAAGTGGCCCTGGCCAACCCGTTCGCCGGCAAGGCCGAGCTGAGCATGGTGGAACATATGAACAGCGACCACGCCAAAGCTATTGCCCACTATGTGGAGTTGGCCGGACTGCCGCACAGCGAGCCCGCGCAACTGGCCGGAATCGACAGTGAAGGCATGCACCTGCGCATTGGCCAGGCTCTTTACTGGCTGCCATTTCCAAGCCTTTGCAACACGCCGACACAAGTGCGCGAAGCCCTGGTTTTTCTGGCCCACGCCGATCAATGGCCGAAAAATCCGGCACCGGGTGCTTGAATTCACGAATTGGCGACGTCATTTACGGTCTACTGGAAGGCATTCTTCCGCAGAGGAAACCATTTGATGCGCCCTTTTCTGTTGCTCTTTTTACTGTTCCCGGTGCTGGAGCTGTTCGTCTTCGTCAAGGTCAGCGCGGCCATCGGGTTTTTCCCGGCACTGCTGCTGATCATTCTCGGTTCGATGCTCGGTGTGCTGGTGTTGCGCGTGGCCGGTCTGGCCACGGCACTGCGTGCTCGTGAAAGCCTCAATCGCGGCGAGCTGCCGGCTCAGCAGATGCTCGAAGGGCTGATGCTGGCCCTGGGTGGCGGCCTGCTGATCCTGCCGGGGTTCATCAGCGATGTATTCGGCCTGCTGATGCTGCTCCCTATCAGTCGTCGTCTGCTGGCCAATAAAATGCGCCAGCGTGCCGAGGAGCAGGCCCTGCGCCAACGCGCCTTTGCCGATGACATGCGTGCGGCCCGTGGCGGCCCGGCGCCGCAACAGCCGTTGGGCCGTGAGCCCAATGTCATTGAAGGTGAGTTCGAGCACCGAGATTCTTGATAACTGGCCTCAAACACACGGCACCTTCGGGTGCCGTGTTCGTTTTAACCCGGGTGATGTAAAAAATTTCATCAGCCAGCCCTTGTAATAACCTTATGCGCCCTTATGTAACGGTCACCGCAAGGTTTCTGGTGCTGACACCAGACAGACTTCCGCGGCTCGCTCGCGAGCCGCACCCGGCAAAGCCGGATTTGCTAACCCGCCGGTATCGACACCGGCCGTTGAAAACCACAATTAGGAGAGATCGACAATGAAGCTTCGTCCTCTGCATGACCGCGTCGTCATCCGTCGCAGCGAAGAAGAATCGAAAACTGCTGGCGGCATCGTTCTGCCTGGTTCGGCTGCTGAAAAACCTAACCGTGGCGAAATCGTCGCTGTAGGTACCGGCCGTGTGCTGGACAACGGTGAAGTACGTGCGCTGGCCGTGAAAGTGGGTGACAAAGTGGTGTTTGGCCCGTACTCCGGCAGCAACACCGTGAAAGTCGATGGCGAAGATCTGCTGGTAATGGCTGAGAACGAGATTCTCGCCGTTATCGAAGGCTGATTTCCCACGTATTTCCCCGCTACTACACAGTATTTAAGGAATATCGATCATGGCTGCTAAAGAAGTTAAATTCGGCGATTCCGCCCGCAAGAAAATGCTCACTGGTGTCAACGTTCTGGCTGACGCAGTAAAAGCGACCCTGGGCCCGAAAGGCCGTAACGTGATCATCGAGAAGAGCTTCGGCGCTCCGACCATCACCAAGGACGGCGTTTCCGTAGCCAAAGAAATCGAGCTGAAAGATCGCTTCGAAAACATGGGCGCGCAGCTGGTCAAAGACGTTGCCTCCCGTGCCAACGATGACGCTGGCGACGGCACCACCACCGCCACCGTTCTGGCTCAGTCGATTGTCAACGAAGGCCTGAAAGCCGTCGCTGCCGGCATGAACCCGATGGACCTGAAGCGCGGTATCGACAAGGCCACCATCGCCATCGTCAAAGAGCTGAAAGGTCTGTCCAAGCCATGCGCTGACTCCAAAGCCATCGCTCAGGTCGGCACCATCTCCGCCAACTCCGACAACTCCATCGGCGACATCATTGCCGAAGCCATGGAAAAAGTCGGTAAAGAAGGCGTGATCACCGTTGAAGAAGGCTCGGGCCTGGAAAACGAACTGTCGGTTGTAGAAGGCATGCAGTTCGACCGTGGCTACCTGTCGCCTTACTTCATCAACAAGCCGGACACCATGGTCGCCGAACTCGACGGCCCGCTGATCCTGCTGGTGGACAAGAAGATCTCCAACATCCGCGAAATGCTGCCAGTGCTGGAAGCCGTTGCCAAAGCCGGCCGCCCACTGCTGATCGTGGCTGAAGACGTTGAAGGCGAAGCCCTGGCGACTCTGGTTGTGAACAACATGCGTGGCATCGTCAAAGTCGCTGCCGTCAAGGCACCGGGCTTCGGCGACCGTCGCAAGGCCATGCTGCAGGACATCGCCGTTCTGACCGGCGGTACCGTGATCTCCGAAGAGATCGGCCTGAGCCTGGAAAGCACCACCCTGGAGCACCTGGGTAACGCCAAGCGCGTGATCCTGTCCAAAGAAAACACCACCATCATCGACGGTGCTGGCGTTGAAGCGGACATCCAGGCTCGTGTGACCCAGATCCGTCAACAAGTGGCCGACACTTCGTCCGACTACGACCGTGAAAAACTGCAAGAGCGTCTGGCCAAGCTGTCCGGCGGCGTTGCAGTGATCAAGGTTGGCGCTGGCTCCGAAGTTGAAATGAAAGAGAAGAAAGCCCGCGTTGAAGACGCCCTGCACGCGACCCGTGCAGCCGTCGAAGAAGGCGTGGTACCTGGCGGTGGCGTAGCCCTGATCCGTGCTCTGCAAGGCATCAAGGACCTCAAAGGCGACAACGCCGATCAGGACGTGGGTATCGCTGTTCTGCGTCGCGCTATCGAAGCCCCACTGCGTCAGATCGTTGCCAACTCCGGCGACGAGCCAAGCGTGGTGGTGGACAAGGTCAAGCAGGGCGCTGGTAACTTCGGTTACAACGCTGCCACCAGCGAATACGGCGACATGATCGAAATGGGCATCCTGGACCCAACCAAGGTGACCCGTTCCGCGCTGCAAGCTGCATCGTCCATCGGCGGTCTGATCCTGACCACCGAAGCCGCTGTTGCTGAAATCGTGGAAGACAAGCCGGCCGCTGGCGGTATGCCAGACATGGGCGGCATGGGTGGCATGGGCGGCATGATGTAAGCCAGCCTTACCCCCGCACTGAAAAAGCCCCGCCGGTGAAAACCGGCGGGGCTTTTTTGCGCCTGAAATTGAGGGGCGCCTGTCGGTGCCGCCTCTGGCATGGACTGAGAATGGCCAGGCCCTTGCTGTCGAACAGTCCCAGGTGTTGGTGGTTGCCCACCAGGACCGCAGTGGCCGTGGGGTGTCTTGCAACAGCTCCAGGACGCTCGATTCGTCGTTCAGGTTCAACAACCCAACAGCGCTGGCACGGCGAACATCCATTGAGTTCTGGCCAATGAAACGCATTGGCTCTTTCTGCTCGGCGGGCAAGCCAGGAAGTGCTGTTCCTGTCTGTTTCTTGTCGGCAAACGGTCGGCAGTCTGGGCTTGCCCCTGTAGTCAGGTTGTGAGCCAGCGGTGAAAAATTTGTTAAGCCATTGAAGGGGGCAAAAGTGCCCCAGGACCGGTCAGACAAGGCTGGCGGCGAGTCGGACTTGGCCTTAAGCTGCGCGAGCCAAGACGGCCCTAACTGTGTGCGGAGAGAGTGCCGATGCGAATTCTACTGGTCGAAGACAACCGCGATATTCTCGCCAACCTGGCGGATTACTTGGGACTCAAGGGCTATACCGTGGACTGCGCCCAGGATGGTCTGTCGGGGTTGCACCTGGCTGCCACCGAGCATTACGACCTGATCGTGCTCGACATCATGCTGCCAGGGATCGACGGCTACACCCTGTGCAAGCGCCTGCGCGAAGATGCCCGGCGCGATACCCCAGTGATCATGCTCACGGCCCGCGACCAGTTGGATGACCGGCTTCAGGGCTTCAAGTCCGGGGCCGACGACTATCTGCTCAAGCCATTTGCCCTGTCCGAACTGGCCGCGAGGATCGAGGCGGTGATGCGCCGTGCCCAGGGCGGTGGTCGTCGAGCGCTGCAGGTCGGTGACCTCAGTTATGACCTCGATACCCTGGAAGTCACCCGCGAAGGGCGTCTGCTCAAGCTCAACCCGGTGGGCCTCAAGCTGCTGGCAGTGTTGATGCAGAAGAGCCCCCATGTGTTGCGCCGGGAAATCCTCGAAGAGGCCCTGTGGGGCGATGACTGTCCGGACAGTGACAGCCTGCGCAGCCATGTCCACCAACTGCGCCAGGTGATCGACAAGCCGTTCGCCAAGCCGTTGCTGCACACCGTGCACGGTGTCGGCTATCGGTTGGCCGAGGGCCGTGATGGAGTTTAAGCAGAGCCTTGCCCAGCGCATCATCATCGCCTTTGCTTTGATGAGCGCACTGGTGGCGGGGGCTTTCGCCATGGGCATCGTGGCGACCGTGCATCTGGTGGAGGAGAAACTCATCTCCGCCGGCCTTGGCGGCGATCTGCAACGCCTGTTGCTGATGGATAACGTTGCCGACTGGAATCACCGCCCCGAGCCCGACCAGCTGTTCTACTACAGTGGCGGGCGCGGCGACTTCGAGTTGCCCAAGGACCTGAGGCATCTGGACCCGGGCTTCCATGAAGTGTTTCGCGAGCAGCTGTCCTATCACGCCATGGTTGAAGTGGTGGATGGCCGGCGTTATGTGCTGCTGCAGGATCAGAGTGATTTCGAAGAGCGCGAGCGGGTGCTGTTCGCGGTGGTGCTGGTGGGCTTTGTCCTCAGCCTGGCGCTGGCGGTGTTCCTGGGTTGGGTCTTGGCGCGTAGGGTGATGGCACCGGTGGTTCGTCTGGCTCGCCAGGTCCGTCACCGCGATCAATTGCTGGGCCTGGCCCCGCCCCTGGCGCCGGATTATGCGGCGGATGAGGTGGGCGAGTTGGCGATCGCCTTCGATGCGACGCTGGGACGTCTGCGCCAGGCTTTGAGCCGTGAGCGCCTGTTCACCAGTGATGTCAGCCATGAACTGCGCACGCCGCTGATGGTCCTGGCCACGTCCTGCGAGCTGCTCCTGGAAAACCCTGGGCTTGATCCCCGTGGACGATCCCAGGTCGAACGTATTGCCCGGGCCTGCGAAGAAATGCGTGAGCTGGTGCAGACGTTCCTGATGCTGGCCCGGGCCCAGCGGGAAGATGCCAGTATGTCGCCGCAGCTGACGTTGACCCAGGTGGCCAATGACCTGATCGGAGTGTGGCGCGAATCCATCGAAGCCAAGGGTATCGAGCTGATCTTCGAGCCGGGGCAACCGGGTGAAACTCGCTACAACGCCACCTTCCTGCATGCGGTGATGGGCAACCTGTTGCGCAATGCCTTGCACTACACCGAACAGGGATTCATTCGTTTGAGCCTGGTGGCGGATGGATTTGTCGTCGAGGACAGCGGCGTGGGCATTCCCGAGGAAAAACGCGAGGCGATGTTCCAGCCCTTTGTCCGTGGCGATGAAAAACGCGGTGAGGGCCTGGGGCTGGGCTTGTCCCTGGTCCAGCGCATCTGCGAGAACCAGGGCTGGAGCGTCACTCTCAGTACCATGACCCCCAATGGCTGTCGTTTTCACGTTCAGCTCCCCCCTTCCAAGGCTTGAATGCTCTTGCCAGGCCCTGTTTTGCAGGGCCACTCGCTTGTCGATTTTTCTTCTGAAGTGGCCCCAGGCCATTGCCTGCTGCCTGTAAAACTCTGAAATATTTCATCGTTGGACGGTACGAAGTTTTCACAAGGGGATGACCTGTCGCTGACACGTCGCTGCCTAAGGTGGCGCCATCAGTTGCAGGAGACTTTGATGATGGCGACACCGATCAAGCTGGAATTTTCCGACAAGTACGATGCCCAACATGCGCAGCAATACCTGCTCAAGCACCAGCAAGGACTGGCGCGACAGTTGTCCCACAAGCGTGATGAACAATTGGCTCGCGCTGCGCTGGCCCTGGCGGGAGAGCCGGGCCTGGTGCTGGACCTGCCCTGTGGCGCGGGCCGTTTCTGGCCGCTGCTGACCGAAAAGGCCAATCGAGTCATTGTTGGCGCTGACAATTCAGCGGCTATGCTCAGCACCGCTACGGTGGCGCAACCGGCCGACGTGGTGAAACGGGTACGAGCCTTGCAGACGTCAGCGTTTGCCATCGATTTACCGGACAACGCTGTGGACTGCATTTTTTCCATGCGGTTGCTGCACCACATCGGCGAGGTCGAGCATCGGATGGCGCTGCTACGGGAGTTTCAGCGGGTCACCCGTGACAGCGTGATTATCTCGCTATGGGTCGATGGCAATTTCAAGGCCTGGAAGCGCAAGCGTATGGAGCGCAAGCGGCTGTCCGAAGGTGGGCAGGAGGGTTACCAGAATCGTTTCGTGTTACCGGCGGCTACGGTCGAAGAAGAGTTCAGGCAAGCCGGTTTTCGTGTCCAGGAGCATCTGGACTTCTTTCCGCTCTACGCCATGTGGCGAGTCTACGTATTACGCAAGAGGTAAGAGGATGGCTGTTGAATGTGCTTCGGAAATGGATGCCGTGCCCACAGATTGCTTCGAATACTTCTGGGACCAACAAGGTGAATGGGTCGAGCAACCCAATAAGCGTCGAGGCGGTGAGAGCGGCGTGCAGCGCCTGATCAGCGGCGGTCGTCTGCTCTATGCCAAGCGACAGATCGGGCATATTCATCGCAGTTTTCTGCATCCTTTTGGTCGTCCGACCGTCCTGCGTGAGCGTGATGCCCTGCAAAGCCTGCGTTCGCTGGATATAGAGGTGCCGGAACTGGTGTTCTGCGGCGCCCGGCGCGGCCCCGAGCACCAGTGGCAGGCCCTGCTGGTGACCGCTGCGCTCGACGGCTTCGTGGAAATCGATAACTGGTATGCCGCAGGTGAGCGTGAACGCCACGGCGAAGTTTTGCACGAACGAGTGTTGCAGACACTGGCGCAGACGCTGGCGCGCATGCACAAGGGCCGTTGGCAGCATGGCTGCCTGTATTCCAAACATGTTTTCGTGCGAGTAGATGGCGAAGGCGAGCAGGCCCAGGTGAGGATTGCATTGCTGGATTTCGAGAAGTGCCGCCAGCGCCTGAGCAGCCGCCGGGCCGCGGCCCACGACCTCAAGCAACTGCGCCGCCATTCGTCGTGGAATGACACCGACTGGCAAAAGCTCTACTACCTTTATAGAACGGTGTTTGGCAGCCCCATCAAAGGTTTATAGCTATGAAGCTAGAAATTGCACGAGGTTTGTTCCTGGCAGGAGCCTTGGCAGTTGCTTCCTTGGCCATGGTTGTCTGGGAGCAGCCGCGAACGCAGGTTCTCAGCGCCGCTCAGGGTGAACATTGCCCATTGCCACGGGTGGCCAAGAGCTCGGTGGCGGTCAAGCCGGATCATGAACTGCTGCTGTTCATGTTCGGCATGAGCCAGGCGTTGAAGCCACAGAGTTGAAGATCTGAAACTGCCACCTGAAGGCCTCGCATTGCGAGGCCTTTTGTTTGTCCCCGGCTCAGGCGTCCGGCTTGGCCAGCAGGGTGTAGATGCAGGGGAGGACGAAGAGGGTGAACAGGGTGCCGATGGACATGCCTGTGGCAATCACCGTGCCGATATCGAAGCGGCTGACTGCTCCGGCACCGCTGGCCAGGATCAGTGGCACCATGCCGAACACCATCGCCGCTGTGGTCATCAGCACTGGGCGCAGGCGAATGGACGCGGCTTGCTCCACCGCCTGTCGGGCGCTGAGTCCCTGGTCCCGGCGCAGTTGGTTGGCGAATTCGACGATCAGGATCCCATGCTTGCTGATCAGGCCGATCAGCGTCACCAGGCCGACCTGGGTGTAGATGTTCATGCTCGACCAGCCGAGAAACAGCGGGATCAGGGCGCCGCAGATCGATAGCGGCACGGTCACCAGAATCACCACCGGGTCGCGGAAGCTTTCGAACTGCGCCGCCAGTACCAGGAAAATGATCGCCAGGGCCAGGCCGAAGGTGACCCAGAGCGCGCTGCCTTCCTGGACGTACTGGCGGGCAGCGCTGGCATAGTCGAACGCATAGCCGGCGGGGGCCTCCTGCGTGGCGATCTGGCGCATGGTGTCGATGGCTTCGCCCATGCTGACCACGGGCACACCGGAAATGGTCGCGGCATTGAGTTGCTGGAACTGGTTCAACTGCCGAGGGCGGGCGCGGTCGCTGACTTTGATCAGGGTCGACAGCGGCAAGGCCTCCCCCTTGCTGTTCTTCACGTAGTAGTTGTTCAGCCAGTCAGGGTTGTCCCGATAGGCGCGCTCCACTTGGGCGATCACTTTATAGCTGCGGCCGTCGATGGTGAAACGGTTGATTTCCGCCTCGCCGAGCAAGGTCGCCAGCGTACCCCCCAGGTCCTGCATGGTAACGCCCATCTGCGCCGCCTTGGCCCGATCGATGTCGACCACTACCTCGGGCTTGTCGAAGGCCAGGTCAATGTCGACAAAGGCGAACTTCCCCGACTCCATGGCGCGTTTCTTTACCCGGTTGGCCACCTCCAACAGGGACTCGTAATCGTTGGGGGTGTTGATCACGAAGGCAAAGGGCAGGCCCTCGCCGGTGCCGGGCAAGGCTGGCAGGTTGAAACCGAAGACTTGCAGGCCGGCAATGCCTGCCAGTTTCTCCTGGACCTGAGGCAGGATTTGCATCTGGGTCTGTTGGCGCTGGTTCCAGGGCTTGAGCAGGAAGCCGCCGATCCCTGACTGCACTCCGTTGAAACCGTTGATCTGGAATGAGGAGTAGTACTCGGGGAACTCCTTGAAGATCGCCAGGAACTCATCGGTGTAGGCATTGAGGTACTCCAGGTTGGCCGGTTGCGGCGCCGTGGCCAGCATGAAAACGATGCCCTGGTCTTCGTCCGGTGCCAGCTCCGCCTTGGTGAACTTGAGCAGCAGGGGAATCAGACACAGCACGATCAGTGCGAACACCAGTACGACGGGGCGGGTATCAAGGGTGCCGTGGAGCAGGCGCTGGTAGCGCTGCTTCAGGCTGTCGAAAATCCGGTCCAGGCGATGGGACAGGCCGCTGGGGTTTTCCTCGCGGCGCAGCAACAGTGCACACATCATCGGTGACAGGGTCAGGGCGACGATCCCGGAAATCACCACGGCCCCGGCCAGCGTCAGGGCGAACTCCTTGAACAGGGCCCCGGTGAGTCCCTGGAGAAAACCAATGGGGGCGTAAACCGCCGCCAGAGTGATGGTCATCGATACCACCGGCATGGCGATTTCCCGCGCTCCTTCGATGGCCGCGTCCAGGGGGGACTTGCCCTCTTCGATGTGCCGATGGATGTTCTCCACCACCACGATGGCGTCGTCCACCACCAGGCCAATGGCCAGGACCATGGCCAGCAAGGTCAGCAGGTTGATCGAGTAGCCCATCAACTGCATGAAGAACATCACGCCGATCATCGACAGTGGAATGGTCACCACCGGGATCACCACCGAACGCAAGGCGCCAAGAAACAGGAACACCACCACAATCACGATCAATACTGCCTCGAACAGGGTCTTGAGCACCTCGTCGATGGAGGCCTGGATAAACAGCGTGGCGTCATAGGCAATGTCTAACTTGAGGGTCGGGGGTAGTTGCGCTTCCAGTTCCGGGAGCAGCTTGCGCACCTCCTTGATCACGTCCAGAGGGTTGGCTCCGGGGGTGGCCTTGATGCCGATGTAGACCGAAGGGACGCCGCCGAAGGAGCTGATGGCGTTGTAGTTTTCCGCCCCCATTTCCACCCGCGCCACATCCTTGAGCAGGACCCGGCTGTCGCCATCGGTTTTCAACGGGATAGCGGCGAACGCCTCGGCGGATTTCAGTTCGGTGTTGGCATTGATACTGGTGACGACGTACTCGCCCTTGACCTCGCCGGCGGCGGACAGAAAGTTGTATTGGCGCACGGCATTGCTCACGTCGCTGGCCGCCAGGCCATAGGCCGCCAGCTTCACCGGGTCCAGCCACAGGCGCATGGCGAACACCTGGTTACCGAGGATCTCCGCCTCGGCCATGCCCGGCAGGGTCGCCAGCTTGGGTTGGATCACGCGCGACAGGTAGTCGGTGATCTGTGGGTTGTTCAGTTGCGGGCTGGAGAAGCTGATGTACATCAGCACCGAGGCGTCGGCTGCTTCTTTGCTCAACACCGGGTCTTCGGCTTGCTGGGGCAGCTTGTTCTTGACCTCGTTGGCCTTGGCCAGCAGTTCGGTGAACAGGCGGTCGCTGTTGGAGCCGATCCGGGCGTAGATCGAGATCACCGAGAAGTTCTGCCGGCTCACCGAGGTCATGTAGTCGATGCCTTCGGCGCTAGCCAGGCTCTGCTGCATGGGTTGGGTGATATAGCCCTGGATGGTTTCGGCATTGGCCCCGGGGTAGGCGGTGGTCACCGTGATCAGGGCGTTCTCCATCTGCGGGTACTGGCGCAAGGGCAGCTTGCTCCAGGCCTGGAACCCCAACAGCACAATCAGCAGGCTGACCACGGTCGCGAGCACCGGGCGGCGAATGAACGGATCGGTAAAGGCCATGGGGATTCCTTGATCAGTCGGCGCGGGGCTGGCTGTTCGGCTGTTCCGGTTGCAGCTTGTCCGGAGTGATGCTGATGTCGGCGCCGTTATCCAGTTTGATCTGACCGGCACTGACCACCTGTTCGCCCTTTTTCACGCCCTTGTTGATCATCACCAGGCCGCCGCGATGCTCGCCCGTGTCGACGAAGCGCCGCTCGGCGACCAGCAGCGGCTGGCCCTTGGGGTCTTTCTCCAGGCTGCCGTCGGCGGCTTTCTTTTGCGTTACCACATACACCGAGTTGCCGTAGAGGGTGTAGGTGAGGGTGCTTTCAGGTACCACGACCTTGAGCTGCGGATCGGGGAGCAATACTTGCAGGTCGGCGAACATGCCTGGCAGCAAGCGGCCTCCGGGGTTGGCCAGGGTGGCGCGTACCAGCACGTTGCGGGTGCTGTTCTCGACCTTGGGGTTGATGGCGCTGATGCTGCCGGGGAACGACTCTCCGGGGAACGCCGCAACGCTGAGTTCCACGGTCTGTCCCAGGCGGATCTTGGGCACCGATTGTTCCGGGATGTAGAAGTCCACGTACAGGCTGCTCAGGTCCTGCAGGGTGGCGATCACCGTACCGCTGGCCAGGAAGTCGCCGATATCCACCTGGCGGATGCCGATCGTGCCGGCAAAGGGGGCGAGAATGCGTTTCTTGGCCAGGGCGGCCTTGAGCTGGTTGACCGTGGCCTTGTTTTTTTGCAGCTGTGCCGAGAGTCGGTCGTACTCGCCCTTGGAAATCGCCTGGCTGCCCACCAGTTGGCTGCCGCGTCCGAAATCCAGCTGGGCCAGGCCGAGGTCGGCCTGGGCGGTTTCCAGCAGGGCGCTTTCCACCGCGCTGTCCAGGGTCAGCAACGGCTGGCCGGCCTTGACCTGCTGCCCGGATTCGAACTGCAGGTCCTTGACCGTACCGGCGACTTCCAGGCTGAGGTTGACCCCTTGCAGGGCCTTGAGGCTGCCGACACTGGGCAGCCGGCTTTGCCAGGGGCGCTCGTCGGCGGTAATCACCGCCACGCTGATGGGCGGCTTGGGGGCCGAGTAGACCTGGACCATCTTGTAGATCGAAAACGCCTTGTAGCCGGCCAGCAACAGCACGACCAACAGGACCACACCCAGCATGATCAGCATGCGGCGACGCAGCATATTCCGCTTCCTTGGAAAGCCCGGTAAACAAGCCCGGTAGACATTACTCCGAGTCGCGTGCGGGTTCCAGATGAGCGTCCTGTCGTTCAGCGAAGCTCCCGGCGCCAAGGCCGGGGAGGTTTTTTCAGATCAGATGCAGATGGTTGTCCCAGAGCCCTGCGGGCAGATCCAGCGGCTTTGCCACAATCTGTGTCTGACGACAGTCGTAGAAGCGGCAACGGCCTTGTCCCGACGTCACCACGAAACCGTCGGCCACGGCGCCGACCCCGGCACAGTCTGGCAGGGGCGCATCGACCCGCACTGCGCCGCTGTCCAGGTCCCAGATGAAGAAACGGTTGCCCCGGGGGGCGGTCAGCGCCACCAGGCGCAGGTCGCTGTGCACCGCGACGCTGGCGGTGTAGTGCCCCATGGCTTGCAGCTGCTGTTCGGGCACCGGGAAGGCCGCGAAGGGCTGGCCCGGACGCTTGATTGCCAGGAGTTCCGAGGGCTCGTGGGCGGCGCCCATGAACTGCTGGCCGGTGACGATGGTGCCGTCGCTGGCGATGCCCATGTGGCGCACGCTGTTCATCTGCTGGGCCAGGGTTTCCTTGCTCAACAGGGTGCCGTCGCGCTGCATCAGCACCAGGCTGGGCTCCATGGCATCGAGGTTCATCTCCACCCGGCTCTCGGCTTCAGTGCGGATGCCGCCATTGGCTACCACCAGGGTTTCACCGTCGGGCATCCACGACACCTGGTGCGGGCCGATACCGTGGGTGGACAGCTCAGCGCTGTGCACCAGACGCTCGCCTTCGAAGCGATACACCCCGAGCAGGCCGCGGCCGGGGTCCCGGGTGTCGTTCTCGGTGGCGTACAACCACTGGCCATCCTTGTGGATCACCGCGTGACCGTAGAAGTGCCGGTCAGGTTGTGAGGTCACGGTCTGCAGCAGCGCGCCGTTGCGCAGGTCGATCAGGTAACTCTCGGTGCCCGGGCGCCGGGCCACGAACAGGGCGATCGGCAACTGCGGGTGATTGATGATGTCATGGCAACGCTGGCCGACCTGGGTGGCAAACACCTGTTTACCGTCCAGCTGATAACCGACGGCGTAATGCTTGCCGTCACCATCGTCCCTGGCCGAAAGCAGCAAGGGCTGTTTGCCCTTTTGCTTGAACAGCGTCCAGCCGCCCAAGGTCACCGCACTGAGCAGCAGGCTGCCCAGAACCAAAGCCTGACGTCGCAGCATCATCAGTCACCGTCGTTGGCGTTGAAGCCCAGTTGGATACCCAGCGCCTTGGCCAGTTCACCTTCGTGCAGGCGGTGGACCACGTTGAGGCTGTCGTACAGATCATTGAGCTGCTGGCGCCCGGCGTCGTCACCGAGCATTTCGGTCAGCGAGCGCTGGGTGCTGGCGAAGAGTTTCAGCGAGGCGGCGTATGCAGCGTCGATCTTGTCGGCCAGGGGCTTCTGATCGGCTGGCAACAGGCCGCGCAGGCCCTTGTTGTCGACTCCGGCCCAGACCGTCTGAGCAGCGCTGAGGCTGGCCTCAAGGCCTTGCAGGGACGACTGGCTGCGCCAGGCGTCGGCCTGGAACGGCTGAGGAATACCCTTGGTCTGGCGGCCCATCGGCGTGCCGAGCTTCTTCTTCAGGGTATCCAGGGCAGTGACCTGGACCCGCAGCAAATCAGCGATGGCTTCATGGGAGTCGGCGTAGCGCTGGTTGGGGAACTTGCTCATCTGCGCGAGCATGCCGTCGTTGGTATTCCAGCCCGCCAGGATTTCTTCCGCCAGTTGTTTCTGACGTTCACCGATGGCGGTCAACAGTGGGCAGTAGCGAGCTTTCTGTGCGCTGTCGGCCATGTCGATCTTGCTGTCGAACAGGATGTACTCGTAAGCCGACAGGCCTTGCACCACCACACTGGACTTGGCCAGGGCCGCGGCATCGATCTGCGCATTGGCGCTGACCAGTTGTTCGACCTGGCGGCCTACGAGGTTTTTCTTGTCCGGCCAGAACTGCACTTGCCAGGCGCGGTTGCCCTCGGCCAGCGGGCCGATCAGCAGCGGTTGTAGCTCGGCCCAGGCCTTTTGTGCGTGGAGGAAGTCGGCACGGGCAGTGTCCAGGCTTTCCTTGCCTTCGCAGAAGGCCAGGGCGCTGATGGCCAGTTGGCGGTCAGCGTCGACCCAACGGCTGTAGGTCGGCAGGATCACCTGTTTGGCGATAGCGGCCGAGGTCACGGCTTGTGGGTCCTGGGGCGAGCAGGCGCCCAGGGCGAGTGCGGCAAGGCTGGTGAACAGCAGTTTGGGGCGGAACATGTTCGGGCTCCCTTTGTTGTGGAGAAAGCAGATGAGACGAATGTTTATAGCGAATTCAAAAAGGCCAGCAGCGCGGCACGCTGCTCGGCATTGAAGGCGAGAACCTGTTGCTTCGCGCCCTCGGCTTCGCCGCCATGCCACAGCACCGCCTCCATCAGGTTGCGGGCGCGGCCGTCATGCAGGAACTGGGTGTGGCCACTGACGGTTTCCGTCAGGCCGATGCCCCACAGGGGCGCAGTGCGCCAGTCGCGGCCACTGGCCTTGAACTCAGTGCGGTGGTCCGCCAGGCCCTCCCCCATGTCGTGCAGCAGCAGGTCGCTGTAGGGGCGTATCACCTGATTGGCCAATTCGGGTTCGGCGGCGTTGGCCGCAGTGGTGAAGCTTGGGGTGTGGCAAGACTGGCAGCCGGCCTGGAAGAACAGGTTCTTGCCGGCCAGGACCTGGGGCGAATCGACATCGCGGCGCGCCGGTACCGCCAGGTTGCGAGTGTAGAACAGCACCAGGCGCAGGATGTTGTCGCTGACCTCCGGCTCACCGTCCGGACCATTGCCGTTGGGGGCCTGCTTGCAGGCGGTTTGCGCGTCGGTGCAGTCATCGAAGGGCCTCAGGCGGGTGGTCAGGCCCATATCACCAGAGAACGCGTGAACATTTTGTTGATTGAGGTTGGGTTGGCCGGCTTTCCAGCCAAAACGCCCGAGTACGGTCTTTTGCTGGGCGTCATCCCAGACCCAGTTGGGTCGTCCGGCAATGGCCTTATTGCCGGAAGCGGGCCGAGCGTTGGCCAGGATTGCCGCTTCGGGAATGGCCTCCAGCAACCCCAGGCCGATCATCGGCGGCGCCACTCGGGCGGAGAACTGCGTCTCGGGGTGCATTGGGCCGTAGCCCAGGTCCGTGATCTGCAGCCTGGGTTTGCGCAACTCCACCTGGGTGCCGTCCTTGAACCGTACGGGCAGCGGATCGTATTCGACCCGTACCCGGCCTTCGGGGGCGACTCCGGGAATCGCCATGTCTTGCAACTGGCCGCCATACACCGGTTCCGGCACCACGCCGACCTGCTCAATGACCTTGGCGTAGGCCGGGGTATCCGGAATCGACAGGCGCACCAGCATCGACACCGCGTTCAGCGCATCCGGCGCGGGCGGATGGCCGCGGCCGTCCTTGACGTGGCAGTTCTGGCAGGCATTGGTGTTGAACAGCGGGCCGAGGCCGTCACGGGCGGTGGTGGTGGAAGGGGCGATCACCCAGGGGTTGCGGAAAAAACTGTTGCCGACGCTGAAGTCCAGGCGTCGGGTCGGTGGCAGGTTGGCCGATGGCAGGGAGAAGGCATTGCGATCGGCCTTGTTGACCGTGGTCGCGCCGCCGGCCCGGGCTTCCCCTGGTTCGGCCTGGGTAAAGCGCGGAGCGTCATCGCAGGCACTCAGGCTCAAGGCCATGAGTAGAGCGGACCAGCGAAGCAGCGACGGGGGCATCGGACATCCTGCAAGACGAGCAAAACAAGGGCGCAAAGTCTAACAGGGCCGCCTGGATTGAATAAGAGGAATTATCGTTTGGTTTGATTCAGGACAAGCTTGCCAGGAAGCGTCCAGGCGCCTGAAACGGAGCGCCACGGGCACAAAAAAGGCGACCCGCAGGTCGCCTTTTGGCTGAAGCCGCGCTGATCAGAACTCGTGATCGGCGTTGTCCGGGTTCAGGTCGCTGATGCCCAGCTTGCCCGCAGCCTGTTCGATCGAGCCGGTCTGCTTGACCAGGGCGGCGATGGCGTCGCGCACGATCTGGTTGCCGGATTCGTTGCCCGCCGCGATCAGTTGGTCGTAGTGCTCACCCTTGTTGGCGTGGTCGACCATGACTTGGATCTTGGCTTCGGTGGCGGCCAGGTCGGCTTTCAGGGCGGCGTCGGCTGCCGGGTCGGCCTTGGCCACCAGGGACGACAGACTGGCGCCGGTCATCTTGCTGCCGTCGACACGGGTGTACTCGCCCAGATAGACGTTGCGGATGCCCTTGGCATCGTAGAAGTGCGAGTTGTGGGTGTTGTCGCTGAAGCAATCCTGCTCGTCTTCAGGGGAGTTGGCTTCCAGGGATACCTTCATCCGCTCGCCCGCCAGTTCGCCCAGGGAAAGGCTGCCCATGCCGAACAGCATCTTGCGCAGACCGGTCTCGGCCGGTTCGGCTTCCAGGGTGGCGCGGTAGTTGTCGGCCACATCCGGCTTCCAGTTGCCGACCATTTCTTCCAGGTCGTTGACCAGCAGTTGGGTCACGGCCTTCAGGTAGGCGCGACGACGCTCGTTGTGGCCGCCGGTGGCACCGGCACCTTCCAGGTAGTCGGAAGCAGGGCGGGCGCCGGCGCCAGGGCCGGTGCCGTTCAGGTCCTGGCCCCAGAGCAGGAATTCGATGGCGTGGTAGCCGGTGGCGACGTTGGCCTCGGCACCACCCAGCTCGTTCAGGCTGGCGAGGGTTTCCGGGGTGATGTCTTTCACGTCGACCTTGTCTTCGCCGACCTGGATCTGGGTGTTGGCGATGATGTTGGCGGTGGCGCCCGGGTTGCCCAGTGCGTGCTCGTAGCTCTTGTCGACGTAGTCGATCAGGCCTTCGTCCAGTGGCCAGGCGTTCACCTGACCTTCCCAGTCATCGATGATGGTGTTGCCGAAGCGGAACACTTCGCTCTGCAGGTAAGGCACGCGAGCGGCAACCCAGGCAGCCTTGGCGGCTTTCAGGGTTTCGTCGTTGGGCTTGGCGAGGAAGGCATCGATGGCGGTTTGCAGGGTTTTCGCGGTGGATTCGGAGTCGCTGTAAACGGCGAATACCATGTCGGCGTAATGTGCGACTACAGCCTTGGCCGCGGCTTCGTCGACCTTGCCGGCAGCGTCAGTGGCTGGGGTGGCAGTGCTGGCGGCCGGGGTCGGCGCTTGAGCGGCAGCCTTGTCGTCTTTGCCTTCGCCGCAGCCGGCGAGGGAAATAGCGATGGCCAACAGACTGGCGGTAGCCAGAGGCATACGAATCATGGCGAACATCCTGCTTCGAGAGGGGGAGTGGACGGCGCTGGGGGGCGCGCAAAACTGCAACATAATGCGAAAGATTTGCATTATGTGTAAAGGGTCGCGCTTGTAAATATTTCTTATTCAGAAGGGGACTGCGCCAGGTCAAGCCGGCCAGTGCTCTGTTTAGGTCAGAGGATCACCGCGTTGCTGCGCTGCGCCTGTTTCAGGTAGGCGCTCAACTCCCGCGCCGGCAGGGGTTTGCTGTAGTGATAGCCCTGACCCTCATGGCAGCCTTCGGAGATGATGTAAGCCTCCTGTTCAGCCGTTTCCACGCCCTCGGCGATCACCTGCATGCCCAGGCTTTTACCCAGCTGGATGATGGCGCGCACGATGGTCGCATCGTCGTCGTCATCCAGCAGATCCTGGACGAAGCTCTTGTCGATCTTGATCTTGTCCAGGGGCAGGCTTTTCAGGTAACTCAGGGACGAATAACCAGTGCCGAAATCGTCGATGGCGATCAGCGCTCCGGAGCGTCGCAGGCTCAGCAGATGCTGGGCGGCGGTGCTGATGTCTTCCATCAGGCCGGTTTCGGTGACTTCCAGTTCCAGGCTGCGCGGTGGCAGGCGGTAGATCTGCAGCAGGTTGTTGACCACCCGTGGCAGTTCGGCGTGGTGCAGTTGCACCGTGGACAGGTTGACCGCCATACGCAGGTCGCTGAAGCCCATGTCGTGCCATTCGCGCAGTTGACGGCAGGCCTGATCCAGGACCCATTCGCCGATGGCGATGATGGTGCCGTTCTGCTCCGCCAGGGGAATGAACAGGTCCGGCGGCACCAGGCCGTGTTCCGGGTGTTGCCAGCGAATCAGCGCCTCGACTCCCACCACCCGGTGGTCGCGATAGCTGATCTGTGGCTGATAGACGAGGAAGAACTGCTCCCGGGTCAGGCCTTCACGCAGGTCCTTCTCCAACTCCCGGCGCCGACGCATTTCGCTGTCGACGCTGGCGATATAGAACTGATAGCGATTGCGTGACCGGCTCTTGGCCAGGGTCATGGTCTGTTCGGCTTTTTGCAGGAGTTTTTCCGTGCTGTCGCCGTCTTCCGGGAACAGGGTGATGCCGATGGTGGCGCGCAGGCGGATTTCCTGATGATCGAGGGCGAAGGTGGCCTCCAGGTCGTCGAGGATGCTTTGTGCCAGCTCTGCGGCTTCATAGGGTTGTTCGATATCGGCCTGGACCAGGGCGAACTGATCGCCACCCAGGCGAGCCAGGGCGCCGAGGCGGCCACTGTGGCCACGCAGGCGATCGGCCAGGGCCAGCAGCAGTTGGTCGCCGGTCTGGTAGCTGAACTGTTCGTTGATGCCCTTGAAGTCATCCAGGCCGACACACAGTACTGCCACCCGGCGTTGCAGGCGTCCGGCGTCCACCAGGATCTTGTCCAGTTGCTGCTGCAGTTGCTGACGGTTCGGCAGGCCGGTCAGGAAGTCGTACTGGGCCATGCGCAGCAGGCTGTTTTCCGCTTCGTGGCGCAAGTGGGTGTTGCGCTCGATGGAGGCCAGCAACTGGTTGGCGGTGATGATCCAGATTCCCAGTTCGTTTTTTTCGTGCCCCTTGAGCAGTGGCAACTGGTGTTCGCTGGGGCGGTCGGGATTGATGGTAGTCAGGTGCTCGATGATTCGTGACAGCGGTTTGGTCAGCAACCAGTGATAGACCAGGTACAGCACCAGTGCCATGGCCAGGGCGCGCAGGACGCCGGAGATGAAGATGATCACCGAGTTGATGATGAAGCCCTGGCCGTAGGTAGCGGTGTCGAGGGTGATGCTCAGGTCGCCGTAATACTCGCTGTAGGGGCCGCGGCCCACCAACTGGGTGGTGAAGGTGCGTTCCTGGCCAAGAATCAGATCGGTGAGCCAGCGACTGGAAGAATGCTGCAGCTCGCGGGACTTTTCCGCGAGCATAGTTTCATTGGGGTGGCCAATGGAGGCCATGCGCACCGCATCATCCTGGAACAGGCCTTCAATGACTTGCATGCCCATTTCCCGGTCCAGGCTGTAGACCGCCTGTGTCGATGGGTCGCGAAACATGTCGAGAATGCGCTGGGCGTCGTTAGCTACCGCCTGCCGAGTCTTGTAGGCATCGAAGACGATCTGGGCACAGCTCAGGACTACGCCCACTATGAGTGCCGACAGCAGCACAACCCGGAGCAACTTCACCGACAAGCTGTTTTTGAGTTCCAGCTTCAAAGGGCTATTCCTTGTTCCGTGCGCGTAGCGTCAAGTTGCCATGAGTATTGGCAATCCCGTGTTGGCCGTCAAAGTGACATTAAGGCCGAGAACAGGACGTCTGCGGGCCAGGCCCGGGTGATCAGATTCAGGATTGCTCTTGCTGTGGATAGTGTGTCGGTAGCGACGCCTTGCAACTTGAGGGGCGGCGTTGATTTTTACATCAGATGAATCTTAGCGTCTCGGCTGGGCGGGACAAGATGCCGGCTTTGTCAGAGGCAAAAAAAACCCGGCCAGGCCGGGTTTTTTGCACTGCAAACGGACTTAAGCGACGAAGTTCTTGCCTTCGAACTGCTCAGCCACGAATTTCCAGTTGACCAGGTTCCAGAACGCTTCGACGTATTTAGGACGAACGTTGCGGTAGTCGATGTAGTAGGCGTGTTCCCAGACGTCGCAGGTCAGCAGCGGAGTGTCGCCGCTGGTCAGCGGGTTGCCGGCGCCGATGGTGCTGGCCAGGGCCAGGGAACCGTCAGCCTTCTTCACCAGCCAGCCCCAGCCGGAACCGAAGGTGCCAACGGAAGTCTTGGTGAATTCTTCTTTGAACTTGTCGAACGAACCGAAGGCTGCGTTGATGGCCTCGGCCAGAGCGCCAGTAGGTTGGCCGCCGGCGTTTGGCGCCAGGCAGTTCCAGTAGAAAGTGTGGTTCCAGACCTGGGCTGCGTTGTTGAAGATGCCGCCCGAAGAGGTTTTGACGATCTCTTCCAGAGTCTTGCCTTCGAACTCGGTGCCTGGCACCAGGTTGTTCAGGTTCACGACGTAGGTGTTGTGGTGCTTGTCGTGGTGGTATTCCAGGGTTTCCTTGGAAATGTGCGGCTGCAGGGCGTCGTGTGCATAGGGCAGCGGCGGCAATTCGAAAGCCATGATGATTCTCCTAATCAGGTCAGTTGCGGTGAGCGCAAGGCCGATCACGGGCGGCCAGACAAGCGCCGGGGAGTTTGTACTCTTTGCGGCGCAGGGTTCGGATCATAGCACCGGGGGTGCGGCTTAACCACGCAACAACTGTGTGGGATAGAGGTTCCAGAGCCTTTTGGAATAAGTCACGCAGCGCTGATCAGCTGGAACGCCACGCTGAACATCATCACCGCCACCAGCAGGTCGAGCATCCTCCAGGTACTGGGGCGAGCCAGCCACGGAGCCAGCCAGGCGGCGCCCAGGGCCAGGGTGAAGAACCACAGCAACGAAGCGCTGGCGGCCCCCACCACGTAAGCGCCGGGCTCGGTTTGTTGCGCCCCCAGTGAACCGATCAGCAGCACGGTATCCAGGTAGACGTGGGGGTTGAGCAGGGTGACCGCCAGGGCACTGAGCATGACAGCCCGCAGCGAACGCACGGTCTGGCCTTCGCCCTGTTGCAGGCTTTGTTTCGAGCAGGCCCGGCGCAGGGCCTGGGCGCCGTACCAGATCAGGAACGCCGCGCCGCCCCAGCGCGCCACGGCCAGCAGCATCGGGCTCTGGGTCAGGATGGTGGCCAGGCCGAACACCCCGGCCGCCACCAACAGGGCATCGCAGGTCACGCACAGTGCCGCCACCGGCAAGTGGTGTTCACGGCGCAGGCTCTGAGCCAGGACGAAGGCGTTTTGCGTGCCGATGGCCATGATCAGGCCGGCGGCCACCAAGAGACCGTTTACATAGCTTTGCCACATGATTACTGCTCCTCGCCGGCGGCCAGTTTTTGCAGAACCTGCATGGCTCGCCGGGCATCCGCCTGACCGACAAACAGGTGGTCGTGGTAGTAGCCGGCGATCACGTTGCAACTGATTCCGGCCTGGCCCAGGGCGCCAGCGAAGGCCGCTGTCAGGCCCACGGCTTCAAGGGCCGAATGCACGTTGAGGGTGATCCAGGCCGCCACGTAATCGAAGGCCAGACCCAGGCGCTCGGCCTGTTGGCGCGGGAGGATAACCGTCAGTCCCTCGCGTTCGCGAAAGCTGCCCAGCACTTCGCAGTCCTGCAGCAGGCTGGGGTCAGTGAGGGAACAGAACACGTACTCGCCGTCGTTGAGCTGTGGGCTCATGCTGCGTAGCAGGGTAGCGAGGGAGGTTTCACCAGCCATGAACAAAATCCTTGAGCGAAGAAGCATTACAGAGGCTTTACGCTGGCTATTTTCTCGCTCCAGGCGGTATAAGAAAAACCAATAGTGCTGATCACTCATTAGGAAAAATGATGTTCGACTACAAGTTGCTCTCTGCCCTGGCCGCGGTGATCGAACAGGCAGGATTCGAACGGGCGGCCCAGGTGCTGGGATTGTCGCAGTCGGCCATTTCCCAGCGCATCAAGCTACTGGAGGCCCGGGTCGGGCAGCCGGTGCTGGTGCGGGTGACGCCACCGTCGCCCACGGAAATCGGGCGCCGCCTGCTCAACCATGTGCAGCAGGTACGCCTTCTGGAGCGGGACCTGCAAAGCCTGGTGCCGGCCCTGGACGAAGAAGGCTTGCCGGAGCGCCTGCGTATTGCCCTCAACGCCGACAGCCTGGCCACCTGGTGGGCCGAAGCGGTGGCTGACTTTTGCGCCGAACATCACTTGCTCCTGGACCTGGTGGTGGAGGACCAGACGGTGGGCCTCAAGCGCATGCGCGCCGGCGAAGTGGCGGCTTGTGTCTGCGCCAGCGAGCGTCCGGTGGCCGGGGCCCGCAGCCTGCTGCTGGGGGCCATGCGTTACCGCGCCCTGGCCAGCCCGGCGTTCATCGCCCGGCATTTTCCCCTGGGCGTGCGCGCCGAGCAGTTGGCTCGGACCCCGGCGTTGGTGTTCGGCCCCGACGATTTCCTGCAGCATCGCTATTTGGCGTCCCTGGGGGTCGATGGCGGTTTCGAACATCATTTGTGCCCATCTTCCGAGGGCTTCATCCGTCTTGCCGAAGCTGGGCTGGGCTGGGGGCTGGTGCCCGAACTGCAGGTTCGCGAGCAACTGCAGCGAGGCTTGCTGGTGGAGCTTTTGCCGGATAAACCCATCGATGTGCCGCTGTACTGGCATCATTGGCGCAACGGCGGACAATTGCTGGGCTTGTTGACCGAGCACCTGGCACGTTTATCTGCACAATGGCTGGTGCCTTGGGAGCAGCCATAAGCGTCAAGCGACAAGCTGCCAGTGCACAGCTTGCGCTTCGACTTTCAATGCGCGGCTTGTAGTTCGTAGCTCGTCACTGCTTTGTTTAGGAATATTCATGAAAATTCTGGTTACCGGCGCAAGCGGCTTCATCGGCGGGCGCTTTGCTCGTTTTGCCCTTGAGCAGGGCCTGGAGGTCCGGGTCAACGGCCGTCGCGCCGAAGCGGTGGATCATCTGGTGCGTCGTGGCGCCGAGTTCGTCCAGGGCGATTTGAACGATGCGGGCCTGGTGCGCGAACTCTGTCGCGATGTCGATACCGTGGTGCATTGCGCCGGTGCGGTGGGCTTGTGGGGGCGTTATCAGGATTTCCATCAGGGCAACGTGCTGGTCACTGAGAATGTGGTCGAAGCCTGCCTCAAGCAACGGGTCCGGCGCCTGGTGCATCTGTCCTCGCCGTCGATCTATTTCGATGGCCGTGATCACCTGGGGCTGACCGAAGAGCAAGTGCCCAAGCGTTTCAAGCACCCCTACGCAGCCACCAAGTACCTGGCCGAGCAGAAGGTTTTCGGTGCCCAGGAGTTCGGGCTGGAGGTCATTGCGTTGCGGCCGCGTTTTGTCACCGGTGCCGGCGACATGAGTATCTTCCCGCGGTTGTTGAAGATGCAGCGCAAAGGTCGCCTGGCCATCATCGGCAACGGCCTGAACAAGGTCGACTTCACCAGTGTGCACAACCTCAACGAGGCCCTGTTCAGCAGCCTGCACGCCAGTGGCTCGGCCCTGGGCAAGGTCTACAACATCAGCAACGGTGCGCCGGTGCCGCTGTGGGACGTGGTCAACTATGTGATGCGCCAGATGCAGGTGCCGCAAGTCACCCGCTATCGCTCTTTTGGCCTGGCCTATAGCGTGGCGGCGCTCAACGAGGGGCTCTGCAAGCTCTGGCCCGGCCGTCCTGAACCGACCTTGTCGCGCTTGGGGATGCAGGTCATGAACAAGGACTTCACCCTGGATATCAGCCGGGCCCGGCATTACCTCGGCTATGAGCCCAAGGTCAGCTTGTGGGCCGCTCTGGATGAGTTCTGCAGTTGGTGGAAGGCTCAGGACATAAGCTGAAATCAAAGACTGAACCCGGTTTGCCCGGGCCGGTCCATTGGCCGGGTGAATTAGCGGTTTATACTCGCCGCATTCAGCCATCACCGCGGTTCACAAAGGTTGCCCCATGCGTAACGATGCACACGATGACTTCGATGACGTTCCAAGTCTGCGCGCCGATCCCCTCGATGACGATGTCTTTCCTACCACCAGCGCTGCCCGTGAGCGCACCACCGTGCATTCGCGCAGCGCTCCGGTGGCCAAGGTCAAGGGGCCCAGTACCGGACCATTGTGGGCATTGGTGGGGGCGTTGTTCTTTGCCTTCATCGGTCTTGCCTGGTGGAGCTTCCAGCAGATTTCGCTGATGGAGCAGCAACTGGTGGCGACCCAGGAAAGCTTCGCCAGGATCAGTGAAGAGGCCGCCGGCCGTCTGCAGGACATCTCCGGCAAGGTAGTGGCCAGCCAGACCAATGTCACCACTGACAGCGAAGCCTTGAAGCTGCAGATCAAACAGTTGGAAAGCCGGCTGCAGGATCAGAGCCGACAACAGCAGGGCGTGGCCGGGCAGGCGACTGACCTGGACAAGCGCCTGGCGCAGATGACAGCCCAGACTGCCGAGCAGCAGGCGGCCAACGTGCAGTTGCAGGCCCAGGTGAAAGCCTTGAGCGCTGAACTGGCGAGCCTCAAAGGCGTCCAGGCGGACGCCGGCAAGTTCGATAGCCAGCTCAAGAGCTTGAATGCCGACCTTGCCGCATTGAAAAAACAGGGCAACCCGAGCGCTGCCATCGAGCGACTGGAGCAGGAGCTGGTGGTACTCAAGAGTGAGCAGGACAATCGTCCCGCTGCCCAGAGCGGAGCCAGCACCGCCGAGTTCGATGCGTTCCGTGGCCAGGTCACCCGCAACATCAATACCCTGCAAAGCCAGATCCAGAACCTGCAGCAGCAGATCAATACCCGTCCTTGAGTGGTAGGCCCTCCCCGCGCACGGCGTGGGGGGCTGTTCGGCCAAAGTGTGCTGAATGTTCACCCATATTGCGCAGCCGTCTACGCTCTTCAAACGCCATCAGGAACGAGGAGCGAGCGATGAGGCTGTTGCAGAAAAATACCTGGCTGGGATGGTTGTTATTGCTGTGCATGGGTTCGTTGCATGCGGCGGTACCGGCGGCCGATGACGGTGTGGCGGCCCGGGCGCTGCTGGAAAAAGCCCTGCGCTATTACCACGACCAGGGTGACAAGGCGTTTGCGGCCTTCAGCCGCCAGGGTGAGTTTGTCGACCGTGATCGTTATGTGTTCGTGGTGGACACCCGGGGCGTGATGCTGGCCAGCGGCGGTCCTTCGTCGGCATTGATTGGCCGAGATGTTTCCGAAGTCCTGGGGCCGGATCTGCGCAAGGCGTTCAAGGACGCCCTGAAGATTCCCGAGGCCAATGGCATCCAGCAAGCCGAATACCGCTGGCAGAACTGGGCCGACGGCAAGATCGAACGCAAGCATGTGTACTTCCAGCGTATCGGCGAACGCATCCTGGCGGTGGGGTATTACCTGCCTCGGGCCTCGGCCGAGCAGGCCAAGGCGCTGCTGGATCGAGCGGCCACGGCCTTGGGCGGCGATCAGCCGGGTACGCTCAAAGCCATCAATGACTTGCGTGGCGGGTTTCTCGAAGACGATCTGTATGTGTTCGTGGTGGACCTCGACAGCCACCGCTATCTGGCCCATGGCACCAACCTGCGCCTGCTCAATACCGATTTTGGCAAGATCAAGGACCCAGAGGGCAAGCCGGTTGGGGAGCCGATCCTGGCGCTCATGGCAGGCCAGGATCAGGGGGAATACGAGTACCGCTGGAAGAACCCGGTGACGGGCAAGGTCGAGGACAAGCATGCCTACTTGCGCAAGGTCGGAAAGCTGCTGGTTGCCGTGGGGTACTACAGCCCTTGAATCCTGAGCGCTGGCCCCTGCCAGCATCAGGATCAATGCGCCTTGTCTTCACGGCCCCGTAACAGGCGATTGGGCATGGCAATCGCCGCCGCCAGCCCCAGCAGGGAAACCGCGGCACTGACCAGCAGCAGGTGCTGGAAGGTCAGCAGCAACTCGTTGCGCAATGCGTCGCGCGCGGGGCCAGGCGCGGCGTTCAGGCCTTGCAGCAAGGCATTGCCGGAATGCCCCTCGCTCATCAGCCCTGTGCCATTCAGATGCGCCAGGCTGGAATCCTGCAACAAGGCCAGCAGCAAGGCCGACATCAGCGCCACCCCCACCGCGCCGCCCAGGGCGCGAAACAGGTTGGTGGTGCTGGTGGCGACACCGATATCCCGTTGTTCCACCGAGTTCTGGGTGCCCACCAGGGAGGTAGGGAACTGCATGCCGCTGGCGATCCCGCAGAGCAACATGAACAGGCTGCTCAGCAGGACCTCCTGGGGCGGCACCAGGGCTATGCCGAGAATCGACACCGGCATCAATAGCGCGCCGCCCAGGATCATCGGCTTGTAGCGTCCGGTCACCGAGGTCAGGCGTCCGGCGCAATAAGCGCCCATGGGCAGGCCCATGGCCAAGGGCAGCAGGTGCAGGGCGGCACTGTCAGCCCCGGCCCCGGTGATGCTTTGGAAACGCAAGGGCATCATCACGATCAGCGAGATGGCCTGGAAACTGGTGAAGAAAATCGTGCACCAGCACAGCAGCGCATTGCGATTGGCAAACAGGTGCATCGGCAGCAGGGGCTCCCGGGCCCGGCGCTCATGCCAGACGAACAGGGCCAGGACGATGCAGCCGATAGCCAGCAGGTCGAGCACTTCGGCGCTGCGCCAGGAGTGGCCCTGGCCCACTTGGGTGATGCCCAGCAGCAGGGCGCTCAGGCCGATGATCAGCAACACAGTGCCGAGGTAGTCGATGATCGGCGTGCGCTGGGGCACCGGCAGCCCTACCAGGGTGCGGTGTGCCACCCACCAGGCACCCAGTCCCAGGGGCAGGTTGACCAGGAATACCCAGCGCCACGACAGAAACTCGGTCATGTAGCCGCCCAGCACCGGGCCGGCGACACTGGCCACCGCGTACATGCTGCTGAAGTAGCCCTGATAGCGGCCGCGCTCCCTGGGCGGGACTATGTCGCCGATGATGGCCTGGCTCACCGAGATCATGCCGCCGGCGCCGATGCCCTGAAAGATCCGCGCCAGCACCAGTTGTTCCATGTTCTGGGCCAGGCCGCAGAACAGCGAGGCCAGGGTGAACAATCCCATGCCGAACAGCATCAGCCGACGCCGGCCATACAGATCGCCGAGCTTGCCGTAGATCGGCACTGCCACGGTCATCGCCACCATGTAGCCGGAGATGACCCAGGCCAGCAGGCTGACATCCTTGAACTGAGCGGAAATGGCCGGCATGGAGACCGCGACGATGGTCTGGTCCAGGGCGCCGAGAAAGATCGCCAGCATCAGGGCGATCAGCACGCTGCGGATGGCCGGTTTGGGCGGGCCAGGCTGTTGGCGGTGAGTCACGAAAAAACCTGCAGGCAGTGATTGATCCGTAGCGGCAAGGCTGGCGGGAATGGGCGTCAGTGTACTCGATAGGGTGCTATCGGATAGCGCTACAAGGAAGAGCACGGCGTTTTTTCATGAAGGTTTTCAAGGGGGGAGGTTGTGCCAAAGCGCCTTGGATTCACCGCTCTCGAAAAGCTTTGTGGCACTTGGTGTTGATGTGTAATGGGACGCATTCTGTATAGTGTGCGCTCGGTGCCGGCTCCCTGAATCCTGGCTGTACGAGTGTTTATTTGTGTTGCCGGTGCTTGCGTTTTTCCTGGCTGAACCCGTCAATGGGTCGATGAAATCTGGCGGTTACCTGAGCTTTTTTTCAGCGGTGCAATTCTCCCCCCCCTGTTACTCTGAGGCCTGGACTGTAGTGATGAACAAGCCTGCCCTTGCTGCCATTCCCGTGTTCAAACTCTATGGCGAGAGCCTGGAGTGGCCCACCCCGGATCTGCTCCATTGCGAGTCCATCAGTCAACGCAGCCGTGAGCACCAGTGGGAAATAAAACCCCATCGGCATGCCGACCTCGGCCAATTGCTGTTTGTCTTCCGAGGGCAGGCCGAACTGGAGGTCGAAGGCCTGCGGACTTTGTTGAACGAACCGATGATCCAGGTGTTGCCGCCGTTATCGGTCCATGGCTTTCGATTTTCCGAGGATGTCGAAGGTTATGTCGTGACTCTGGCGGCGCCGCTGTTGAGCCATTTGCAAGCTCAGTTGGGGCGTTCGGAAAATACCCTGACCACGTCTTGCAGCTACCCGGCCCGGGAGGATGCGCAGTACCTGAACGGTTTGTTCAGTGCCTTGCAGAATGAGTATCAAGGGCAGCAGCCGGCTCGGGAAATGCTCATGCACGCCCTGGTGAGCATGATTGTGGTCTGGATTGGTCGTCAGGCACTGCAGCGCAGCAGTTCCAGTCAGCGTCCCCAGCGGGCCCGGGAATATTTCAACGGTTTTATCCAGTTGGTGGAGGCCCACTACCGCGAGCATGTGAAGGTCGAGGACCTGGCTCACAAGCTGGGCATCTCCGTATCGCACCTCAACGGCACCTGCCGCGAGCTGGCCGGGCAACCGGCGCTGCAGATCATGCACGAGCGTCAACTGCTGGAGGCCAAGCGCCTGCTGACCTACACCGGGATGACCATCTACGAGATTTCCGATGACCTGGGCTTTTCCGATCCCACCAATTTCACCCGGCTGTTCCGACGCCGCGAGGGGATTTCGCCCAAGGTGTTCCGCGACCGGCTCAAGGCCGATCAGGCGGGGGGGCCTGGGGCGTTGCCGCTCACCTGAGGGCGTTCAAGGTGGCGTTGTGGGGAATGCAGCGTTCCAGGTTGCAACTGGCGTAGTTGCGCTGTTGCATGCGGGCCTGCTCGACGCGATAAGCGGCGGTACCGTATAGCGCCAGGGTCATGGTGCAGGTCATGAAGATGGCCAGGTACCTTCTTGTCTTGACGTTCATGGCAACGACCTCTGAACCAATACCCCGTGTTTTCAGGGGCACTGATATCAGCATAGGTCAGTTGCGGGGGCTTGCCAGGCCGCTGCCCAGCCTGTTTGGCGAGGTATTGAACCGCTGGATCGTGTCTACAGCCCCACATCCCAGAGCGGTTCCTGGGGAAACCTGAGCACCAGGAAATCCAGCATGCTGCGCAAGGTTGCCGACATGTGCTTGCGCGAGGCGTAGACCGCATACATGTTCATCGTGCGGGGTTCGGCATGGGGCAGCAGGCGCACCAGTTCTCCCCGCTTGATGTACTCCCCGGCCTGGTAGCTGGGCAGCATGGCGATGCCGGCGCCGGCCACTGTGGTGCGCAGCAGGGTACTGGCTTCGTTGGCGCTGATATTGCCCTGTACCGGTACTGACACCTGCTCGCCGTCTTGTTCGAAATGCCACAAGCTTTTGCCGAAGTAGGAGTGGGTCAGGCAGTTGTGCTGGCTCAAGTCCTCCACCCGTTGTGGCGCCGGGTGCTCCTGGAGGTAGATCGGTGAGGCGCAGATCACCGAGCGACAGACGGTCAGGCGTCGGGCGATCAGGTTCGGGTCCAGGTCGTTGCTGGTGCGGATCGCCAAATCGATACGCTCATCCACCAGGTTCACCGTGCGATCGAGCATCTGCAGATCGATGCTCACACCGGGGTAACGCTTGACGTAGTCGGCCATCGCCTCCGCCAGTTGTGACTGGCCGAAGGAGGTGCTGACGCTGATGCGCAGCAGCCCGCGGGGCGCATCGTCAGGCTCGCCCACCGCAGCCTGCATATCGTTGGACAGCTCCAGCATCTGCCGACAGCGGGGCAGGATCTCGCCGCCGGCCGCGGTCAGGCTGAGCTTGCGCGTGGTGCGGTGCATCAACCGGGCACCGACCCAATCCTCCAACTCCGCCAGATAACGTGAAACCACCGGCCGTGAAAGGTCCAGGTGGTCGGCAGCGGCCGACTGGCTGCCCAGGTCCACAACGGTGACAAAGACCCGCATTGCTTGGAGACGATCCATGATTTGCCCGCTTTCAGAAACAAACTATGTTCAAGCATCGCATTTTTTGTAACGAGTCTGGCAACTAAGCTTTGTCCACTTCCAACCAAGCCAACAGATGCTGGAGCTGCCCTCATGATCGGATTCACCTCTCTTAAACGCCTGCTGCTGGCCACCGCCACCCTGGGTTTTGCCGCCCATGCCGCAGCCGCCGAGCCCAGCCTGAAGCTGGATGTCTACAACCCGGGGGCCAATGCCATCTTCCCGGTGACCTCGGTACTGGTCAGCGGCAAGAAGGACGCGATCCTGGTGGATGCCCAGTTCGGCAAATCCCAGGCCCAGCAACTGGTGGAAAAGATTCGTGCCAGTGGCAAGCACTTGACCACCATCTACATCAGCCACGGTGATCCGGACTACTACTTCGGCCTCGACACCCTGACCAAGGCTTTCCCTGATGCCAAGGTTGTTGCCTCACAACCCACAGTGGATCACATCAAGGCCACGGTGGATGGCAAGCTGGCGTTCTGGGGCCCGAAAATGGGCGCTGACGTTCCGGCCAAGACCATCGTGCCCGGCGTACTCAAGGGCCACAGCCTGACCCTGGAAGGGCAGAAGCTCGAAGTCATCGGCCTGGACGGCAAGCAACCGGATCGCAGCTTTGTCTGGATTCCGTCGATCAAGGCGGTGGTCGGTGGCGTGGTGGTCGCGGAAAACATCCACGTATGGATGGCCGATACCCAGACCCCGCAGTCTCACCAGGACTGGCTGAGCACCCTGAAGACCATTGAGGGCCTGAACCCCAAGACCGTGATTCCCGGGCACTTCCTCGGCGACAGCGCACGCTCCCTGGCCCCGGTGCACTTCACTGCGGACTACATCAAGGCCTTCGATGAAGAGACGGCCAAGGCCAAGGACTCCTCTGCGCTGATCGCGGCCATGAAAAAGCGTTACCCGGACCTGGGCGAAGACAGTTCCCTGGAACTGAGCGCCAAGGTCGCCAAGGGCGAAATGAAGTGGTGAAACCGGTTTGACCCGCTCCCTTCGGGGAGTGGACGCCTCTGTACTCTCTTAGCCAACTGGAGACATGTCATGAGCAAAATCGCAATCATTGGTGCCACCGGCCGTGCCGGCAGCCAACTGTTGGAAGAGGCCCTGCGTCGCGGTCACAGCGTCACCGCCATCGCCCGCAACACGGCGAAGATTGGCCAGCGTGCCGGCGTGCTCACCCGCGAAGTGGATGTGGCCGACAGCGCTGCATTGCAGGCGGCGGTAGCCGGCCACGACGTGGTGATCAGTGCCGCGCATTTTTCCACCATCCCGGCCAATGCCATCATCGACCCGGTGAAAAAGGCCGGGGTCAAGCGTCTGCTGGTGGTGGGCGGTGCCGGTTCGCTGCTGCTGCCCGGTGGCGGCAAGGTCATCGACAGCCCCGGTTTCCCGGAGGAGTACAAGGCCGAGGCCAGCGCCGGTGGCGTGTACCTGGACACCTTGCGCAAGGAGCAGGATCTGGACTGGACGTTCCTCTCGCCATCGGCGGAGTTCGTTGAGGGTGAGCGCACCGGGCAGTTCCGCCTGGGCCAGGACGATCTGCTGGTCAGTGCCCAAGGTCGAAGTTGGATCAGCTTCGCCGACTACGCCATCGCCATGCTCGATGAAGTGGAGAAGCCGGCCCACCGCCGCCAGCGCTTCACCGTCGGTTACTGATTAGCGGCCGACTGCCCCGGTAGCCGCCTGCCGTTGGCGGCTATCGGGGAGTTCCGATCAGTGTTGAAGGCCCTCGCGGGCCTTTTTGCTGTCTGCCGGCATCAGGGTTTTCTCATTCAGCGCTGTTTGGCCTGTTCCACCAGCCAGTCCAGCAGTTCCTGCAAGGCCGCCGCAGGCCCTGGGTGCTCCGGGTAGACCAGATAGTACGCCTGGCCCGTCGGGATCTTCAGTTCAAAAGGCATGACCAGCCGTCCGGCACTCAGGTCGTCGCCAATCAACGCCCAGTCGCCAATCGCCACGCCCGTTCCCTGGGACGCCACGGACATCGCCAGGTCCAGGGTCTCGAAATGCTGACCCTTGCCCAGGGTATTGAGTGGCGTGCCGGCGGCTTTCAACCAACTTTGCCAGTCCCGTTGATCGTGGGAGGGATGCAGCAGCAAGTGCTGTTGCAGGTCCGCCGGGTTCTTGAGGGGCACCGGGCCCTCCAGCAGCGGTCGCGAGCAGACCGGCGTCAGTTGTTCATTGAACAGGTGACGCGAACCCAGGGTCGGGGACGGCGGGGCTCCGTACATGACGGCGGCATCGAAGGGTTCGCGGCTGAAATCCACGCCGTGCTGAATGGTAGTGGTCAGTTGCACCGGTACATCCGGGCGCTCCCTCTGCCACTGCAGCAGCCGGGGCAGCAGCCAGCGCATCACACAGGTCGGAGCCTTGAGGCGCAGGTTGCGGCTCTGCCCACCGATGTCATCCACCGCGCCATTGATCAGTTCGAATACCTGCTGCACCCGCGGCAACCATTGCGCCCCTTCGTTAGTGAGGCTCAAGCCCCGGGCATGGCGCTGGAACAACGGATAACCCAGATGGCTTTCCAGGCCGGCAATTTGTCGGCTCACCGCTCCTTGGGTGATGTGCAACTGCTCGGCAGCGCGCGTGAAATTGCAGCACTGGGCGGTGACCAGAAAGGTGTGCAGCGCGGGAAGGGGAGGCAAGCGTTTCATGGGCAGCCAAGGCATGACGTGAGGACATGGCTAGTATGACTTTTTATCCATTGTTGCGGCTACAGCCTCACCGTTCCAATAGTCCTCCCGGCGTCTGCTGAGTTTTTCAGTCGGCAGTCAGTCGGGTTTTCCACCAATAAGAAGGGCGATGAGATGGCGACGTGCGGCGAAGTACTGGTCAAGTTACTTGAAGGTTATGGGGTTGAGCAGGTGTTCGGCATTCCTGGGGTGCATACCGTCGAGTTGTATCGCGGTCTGGCCCGCTCGCCCATCCAGCATGTCACCCCGCGCCATGAGCAAGGCGCCGGTTTCATGGCCGACGGCTACGCCCGCACCAGCGGCAAGCCCGGCGTGTGTTTCATCATCACCGGCCCCGGCATGACCAACATCACCACCGCCATGGGCCAGGCTTATGCGGACTCGATTCCCATGCTGGTGATCTCCAGCGTGCAGACCCGCAGCCAGCTGGGTGGCGGGCGCGGCAAGCTCCATGAGTTGCCGAACCAGAGTGCGCTGGCCAGCGGCGTGGCGGCGTTTTCCCATACCCTGATGAGCGCCGATGAATTGCCAGTGGTGCTGGCCCGGGCTTTTGCCCTGTTCCAGGCTGGACGCCCACGTCCGGTGCATATCGAGATTCCTCTCGATGTACTGGTTCAGGATGCCGATCATCTGCTGGCCAGCGAGCCGGTAACCGTTGCCCGTGCCGGTGCCGCCCCGGACGCTGTCGCCCGGATGAGTCAGCTGCTGGCGACGGCCAAGCGCCCGCTGATCCTGGCCGGTGGCGGCGCCATTGATGCGGCTGCTCCCCTGACCCGTCTGGCGGAACTGCTGCAGGCTCCGGTGGCCCTGACGATCAACGCCAAGGGCATGTTGCCGTCGGCCCACCCGCTGCTGATTGGCTCCACCCAGTCATTGGTGGCAACCCGTGTCCTGGTGGCCGAGGCCGATGTGGTGCTGGCCATCGGCACTGAACTGGCGGAAACCGATTACGACGTGACCTTTGCCGGTGGCTTTGAAATTCCCGGGGCCTTGCTGCGGATCGATATCGATGCCGATCAAACGGTGCGCAACTACCCACCGAAAGTGGCACTGGTGGCCGATGCCGGGAACGCAGCCCAAGCCCTGCTGGCAGAGCTGTCCCGGCACACCTTGAGCGAGCGCAGCAGCGACTGGGGCCAGGCCCGCGCCGCGGCCTTGCGCAGCGAACTCGAGAACCTGTGGGACACGCCGACCCGGGCCCAGACCCTGTTCCTGGAAACCGTGGTCCAGGAGTTGCCGGAGATCGTCCTGGTGGGCGATTCCACTCAGCCGGTGTACAGCGGCAACCTGACGTTCAATCCTGAGCAGCCGCGGCGCTGGTTCAACTCGTCCACCGGCTACGGCACCCTGGGTTATGCCTTGCCGGCCGCCATCGGCGCCTGGCTCGGGGGCGCTTCCCAGTCCAGCTCGCGGCGGCCGGTGGCTTGCCTGATCGGCGATGGCGGCTTGCAGTTCACCCTGGCGGAACTGGCCTGCGCCGTGGAAGCACGCACGCCGATCATCGTCCTGCTGTGGAACAACCAGGGTTATGAAGAGATCAAGAAATACATGGTCAATCGGGCCATCGAGCCAGTAGGCGTCGACATCTACACCCCGGATTTCATTGCCGTGGCCAAGGGCCTCGGGTGCGCAGCCGAGCGCATCGACAGTGTCGAACAATTGCGTGCGGCCCTGCGCATGGCCGTTGATCGCCAGGGACCGACCTTGATTGAAGTTGACCAGAATCGCTGGACTCAAGGAGCACAGGCATGAGTTCGCCGCACCTGTTGAACGGTGTGTACATCGACGGCCAATGGTCGGCAGGCAGTGAGCACCTGCAGGTGATTAACCCGTCCACCGAGGCGCCCTTGGCCTGGGTGGCGGGCGCCGGACCGCAAGCCGTGGATCAGGCGCTGCAAGCCGCTACGGCGGGGCTTGCCCGCTGGGCACAAAGCAGTGGCGTCGAACGTGCCGCCGTGCTGCGCAAGATCGCTGCCGGTGTGGCCGAACGCCGGGAACGGCTGATGCACCTGCAGTCGAGCAACAACGGCAAGCCGCAGTTCGAGGCGGCGATGGATGTGGACGATGTCATTGCCACCTTTGAGTATTACGCCGGGCTGGCCGAGGAGCTGGACGCGACCCAGGATGCGAATGTGCCGCTGCCCAGTGAGGATTTCAGCGCGCGCCTGCGTCGTGAGCCCTGTGGCGTGGTCGGGCTGATCGTGCCGTGGAATTTCCCCATGGTCACCACGGCCTGGAAGTTGGCGCCAGCCCTGGCCGCCGGTTGCAGCGTGGTGCTCAAACCCTCGGAAGTCACCCCGCTGCCGGAGCTGGAGCTGGCGGCGATCATCGCCGAAAGCGGCTTGCCCAACGGGGTGTTCAACCTGGTCTGCGGGACGGGCCTGGCGGTCGGTGCGCCTTTGGCGGCGGACCCGCGAGTGGCGAAGATTTCCTTCACCGGCAGTAATGCAGTGGGCGTCCAGGTCATGCAGCGGGCGGCGGAAACCGTCAAGGGCGTGAGCCTGGAACTGGGGGGCAAGTCATCCTTGCTGGTGCTGGCGGATGCCGACCTTGACCTGGCGGTGGAGCTGGCCTGTGGCGGTGGCTTCTTCAATGCCGGGCAGATGTGCTCCGCCACCAGCCGGGTACTGGTCGCCGACGAGCTGGCCGATGAATTCCTCTTGCGGCTCAAGGCCCGGGCTGAAGGCATTCGGGTGGCCGACCCGTTCGACCCTGAGGTGGTCATGGGCGCCCTGGTGAACCAGGCGCAATACCACAGAGTGCTGGCGCACATCGATCGTGGTCTGAATGTCGGTGCCAAGCTGGTGTGTGGCGGCGGCCGCCCGGCCGGGCTGCAGCAGGGCTTTTTCATCCAGCCCACGGTGTTCACCGAGGTGCCGCTGGACAGTGCTCTGTGGCGTGACGAAATCTTTGGCCCGGTGCTCTGTGTGCGCAGTTTCAGCAGCGAGCAAGAGGCGATCAAACTGGCCAATGACAGCGAGTTCGGCCTGGTGGCCAGTGTGGTGGGGGCGGACGTGGACAATGCCGAGCGGGTGGCCAATGCCCTGCAGGCCGGCCTGGTGTGGATCAATGCACCCCAGGTGATCTTTCCCCAGACTGCCTGGGGCGGCTACAAGCAGAGCAGCATCGGCCGCGAGCTGGGCCCCTGGGGCTTGCAAGCCTTCCAGGAGCTCAAACACGTAATCCGCGCGCTGTAGCCGCCGGCTTGCCGGTGACCCCGGGTTACCCGCCAACCCGCAGGCGCGCCATGTCCCGCAAGGGTGGCGCGCCAAACAGTCGGCTGTACTCACGGCTGAACTGAGACGGGCTTTCATAGCCGACTCGATACCCCGCCGCCGAAGCTTCCAGACCTTCGGCCAGCATCAAGCGCCGGGCTTCCTGCAGACGCAGCTGTTTCTGGTACTGCAAGGGACTCATGGCGGTCATCGCCTTGAAGCGGTGGTGCAGGGTCGACACGCTCAGGTTCACTTCCCGGGCCAGGTCATCGATGCGCAACGGCTGCACGAAATTGCCGTTGAGCCACTTGATGGCCTGGTTGACCCGGTGCCCCTGGCTGTTGGCGGTGGCGATCTCGTACAGACGGTGGCCCTGGGGGCTGCGCAGCAGGCGATAGAGAATTTCCCGACGCACCAGCGGCGCGAGCATGGCGATGTCTTTCGGGGTGTCCAGCAGGCGGGTCAGGCGCAGCACGGCGTCCAGCATCGCCGGGTCCAGGCGCTCTACGTACAAGCCCCGTCCAGTGGGCCGGGCAGGCACCCCCAGCGGTCCGGCATCGGCGATCAGTGCATTGATTTCCCCGGGGTCGATGTCCAGGCGCAGGGCCAGGATCGGCTCTTGCGGCGAAACGATCGCCACCTTGCCGCTCAGTGGCACGGAAACCGACACCACCAGGTAATTCAGCGGGTCGTAGTTGTAGCTTTCATCGGCCAGGCGCACTTCCTTGCGGCCCTGGGCCATGATGCACAGCGCCGGTTGCGCCAGCACCGAGCCGAAGTGATGGGAAGTGCTGTGACGCGAGACGAACAGCGAGTCGATGGCGGTGGCATAGCTGCCATCTTCGGTGGTGTTGCGCGCAATGATCGCGGCCAGTTCCACGCGCTGGCGTTCCATCTCCGGAGCCAGGGGCGGCGGCAGGGTATCCAGTGATGACATGGGGCGCCTCGGGGTGTTTGCAGTCGGCACAGCTTAAGTTTGTGCAAGAGTCGCGGGTAGGCGAATCCTGCGTAAAACTTGCCTGATCCTGCTGCTTGCGCGCGGGATAGACAAGAGGCGCCGACGCCCGGGCGCGTCACTTGCTTGAAACGCCGCTGTAACGCTTTTGCCCCATGCCGCCGCCCAAGCGATGGAGAAAGCGGCTGGTCGCAGGATTGGGCAAATCAACGGCAGAAATCGACTAACGCGCAAGTGGGCCCGCCCCGTATCGTTGATCCTGTCGCAGCCCGTCCCCGGCTGCCTCGACAACACCCTGGGAGGGTCGCACATGTCCACGCATATTCCGGTCAGTCACATGGCCTTTGTCCGAGCCCGGGCCGGGCGTTCCAAGGAACTGGGTGCGCGCTTGAGCAGCCTGATCGAACCGTCGCGCCAGGCCAGCGGTTGCCTGCACTTCGCCCTGCAGCATTCGCAGTGCGATGCCGACCTGTGGCTGGTGTCCGGTTTCTGGAGCAGCCAGCAGGCGATGACCGCCTATTTCAGCTCGCCGGCCATGGCGATCTTTGCCGAGCTGGTGCAGGACCTGGTGGTCAACAGCCTGGATTTTCATACCTTCAGTACGGTGTCGGCGCTGCAAGCCCATGGCGAATACCCCCAACTGCAGCGTGCACCGCTGCACAAGCTGGCCAGTTGAAGGTTTAGAATGGCCGACTTTTCATTGGCCAGGACTTGCAACATGGCACGCAAAGAGTTTGCACATTACGAAGCCGTTTCCGCGGTGGTTCCGGGGGAGGGCGGATACAGCGCCGCCATCGCCGTCAAAGCCCTCGGAGCATCGGGCGCCCCGCGCTTTCACAAAGTCCTGGATGAGCAGAGGTTCAAGACTGCCCATGACGCTGACCAGGCTGCCGCACAACAACTCGAACAACTGGCCGACGTCGATCAGGACGGCGAATTGAGCTGGAAAGCCGACTGATTCGCCGCGCTACTTGACCGCCCCCGGGCGGTGCATCTTGAACAACGCTTCCGGCCCCAGTTGGAAGTAATCCGCCGGTCCGCCGCCACGCAGAATCGGTTCTGCCGCGGCGGTGTCGTAGATCCCGTCCTTTAGCAGCCACTTGGCGATATGCACGGCGACCACCTCGCCGAGGATCAGCCAGCTCGGCACCAGCTCTTTGTCCGCCCGCTGCAATTGAATGATCTGGGTGACCTTGCACTCGAAGGACACCGGGCTCTCGGCGACCCGCGGCACACTGATGACCTTCGACGCCACGGGCGTCAGGCCGGCCAGGGCGAACTCGTCGACCTCGGGCGCAACCGCGGCGCAGCTCTGGTTCATCTGCTCGGCCAGTGGCCGGGTGGCCAGGTTCCAGGCGAATTCTCCGGTGGCCTCGATGTTGTTCAGGCTGTCTTTGCGCCCGACGCTGGAGAACCCAATGATCGGCGGAATGTAGTTGAAGGCATTGAAGAAGCTGTAAGGCGCCAGGTTCAGCCGGCCTTGTGCATCCTGGGAAGAGATCCAGCCGATGGGACGCGGGCCGACGATGGCATTGAACGGGTCATGGGGCAGACCGTGGCCCAGGGCGGGTTGGTAGAAGTGGATATCGTCGGACATGGCTCAAGGTTCCTGCTGTGGGGCGAGTGAAGGGCGCCATAGTGCAGTGCGCACGGCTCGAATTCCAGCGTTCCAAACCCCGGTTTAGGCCGCTGACGGGGGATGTTGGCGGAGCACAAAAGACTAAGCCCGGCCGAAGCCGGGCTGTGATGTCAGGTGAGTCGATCAGCTGATGGTGGCGGAACCGGTGCGATCGTAGCCGTCGGCCGCGAAGGTGGCGGAACCGGTGCGGTCGTAGCCGTCTTCAGCGAAGGTGGCGGAACCGGTGCGGTCGTAGCCGTCTTCAGCGAAGGTGGCGGAACCGGTGCGGTCGTAGCCGTCTTCAGCGAAGGTGGCGGAACCGGTGCGGTCGTAACCGTCGGCGGCGAAGGTGGCGGAACCGGTGCGGTCGTAGCCATCGGCGGCGAGGGTGGCGGAACCGGTGCGGTCGTAGCCATCGGCGGCGAGGGTGGCGGAACCGGTGCGGTCGTAGCCATCGGCAGCGAAGGTGGCGGAACCGGTGCGGTCGTAGCCGTCGGCCGCGAAGGTGGCGGAACCGGTGCGGTCGTAACCGTCGGCAGCGAAGGTGTTGGCAGCCAGTACCGACAGGGTCAGGGCGAGGATCAGTTTGGTTTTCATGGCGGTGTCTCCGGGTTCGTTGAGGTGTTTGCGTTGGGCTTGATGTGAATCCTACTCCGATAAAGTTGATTAAAAAGCGCAAATAAATGCTTATTAAAATCGAATTTATCGATGTGTATAGGGGCGTCACTCACCGCCGATCAGCGCATTCAGGCCTCATTACAGATACGCACCAAGTCGCAACTTGGATTCAGTAGCAGCCTAAGGAGCCGGCATTAACTGACCGTTAATGGCTCAGTCCATGGGGCAGGAAAGGATTAAAAAACCATCAACGGTTTTTTCATTCGGCCCCGACCTATTTTTCACCCCCGAGCCTTCAGCCTTCGCGCAGGCCTGCAACCCACGACAGGCCATTTTGAATGCGACCCTTGGAGCTCCTTGATCAATGAACAAACTTCCCCAGATCACCCTGGCCTTCTGGGTCATGAAAATCTGCGCGACAACCTTGGGGGAAACCGCCGGTGATCTGCTGTCGATGACCCTCAATGTCGGTTACGCCATCAGCTCGATGATCCTGATCAGCGTGTTCCTGCTGACCCTGGTCACCCAGCTGTGGTCCAAGACCTACAACCCGGTGCTGTACTGGATGGTGATTCTCTCCACCAGTACCGCCGGCACCACCCTGTCGGACTTCATGGACCGCACCCTGGGCCTGGGCTATGCCAGTGGCTCGCTGATCCTGATCGGGATGCTGCTGGCGATCTTCGCCGCCTGGCGCCTGAGTGGCGACTCGCTGAACGTCAACAGGATCCAGACCTTTCGCGGCGAGCTGTTCTATTGGATGGCGATCCTGTTTTCCAACACCCTGGGCACCGCCCTGGGCGATTACCTGGCGGACGATTCGGGGCTGGGTTTTGCCGGCGGCGCGTTGCTGATCGGCTCGACCATTGCCGTGGTGGTCCTGCTCAAGTACCTCACCCGGCTCTCGTCGGTGCTGCTGTTCTGGGTGGCCTTCGTGCTGACTCGGCCGTTCGGCGCCACCCTGGGCGACTTCCTCACCAAGCCCCATGAAAAGGGCGGGCTGGATTTCGGCACCATCGGCTCGTCGGCGGTGCTGGCGGGGATTCTGCTGGTGATGATTGTCGGCGCGGCCTGGGCCCAGAACCGCTACGCGCGCCAGGGCGCCGCCGAACTCTCCTGAGCCACACCCACTTTCTGTAGGCGCCGGCTGGCCGGCGAACGCCTCCCCACAGATCGCGAAAAAAGCGCCCGGGCCTTGCACCCGAGCGCCGTTTTTCTATCAGTCGGTCTCGATCCGTGAATGCTTGCGGGTGTCCTTCATGGTCGCGTAGACCAGCAACGAACAGGCAATACAGGCGGTGACGTACCAGTAGTAGCCGGTTTCCATGCCGATGCTCTTGAACCACAGGGCGATGTATTCCGCAGTGCCGCCGAAGATCGATACGGTCAGCGCGTAGGGCAGGCCCACGCCCAGGGCACGGATTTCAGTGGGGAACAGCTCGGCCTTCACCACCGCGTTGATCGAGGTGTAGCCACTGACGATGATCAGTGCCGCCATGATCAGGAAGAACGCGCCCCACCAGGTCTGGATGGTGTGCAGGGTGGTGAGGATCGGCACGGTGAACAGGGTGCCGAGGATGCCGAAGGCGATCAGGATCGGCCGCCGGCCCACCTTGTCCGAGAGTGCACCGATCACCGGCTGCAGGCACATGAACAGGAACAGCGTGGCGGCAGAAATGGTGGTGGAGTCGGAAATGCTCATGCCGACGGTGTTCACCAGGTATTTCTGCATGTAGGTGGTGTAGGTGTAGAAGGCCAGGGTGCCGCCCATGGTCAGGCCGACCACGGTCATCAGTTCCTTGGGATGACGCATCAGGGTGCGCATCAGGCTTTCTTTGGGCTTCTCTTTCTTCTTGGTGAAGGACTCGGTTTCTTCCATGCCGCGACGCAGGTACAGGGCCACGACCGCACACAGGGCGCCGATGCCGAACGGAATCCGCCAGCCCCAGGATTGCAGCTCTTCGGTGGTCAGAATGTTCTGCAGCACGATCAGTACTCCCAGGGCGATGAGCTGACCGGAGATCAGGGTCACGTACTGGAAGCTGGAGAAGAAGCCGCGACGTTCCTTGGTCGCCATCTCGCTGAGGTAGGTGGCCGAGGTGCCGTATTCACCGCCCACCGACAGGCCCTGCATCAGGCGCGCCAGCACCAGCAGGATGGGGGCGCCGACGCCGATGGTTTCGTAACCCGGGGTCAGGGCGATGATCAGCGAGCCGAAGCACATCAGCAGCACCGAAGCCATCAGCGCGGCTTTACGGCCTTTGCGGTCGGCGTACAGGCCCATCAGCCAGCCACCGATCGGGCGCATCAGGAAGCCCACGGCGAAGATTGCGGCGGTGTTCAGCAGTTGCGCGGTGGTGTCGCCCTTGGGGAAGAAGACTTTGGCGAAGTACAGCGAGAATGCCGCGTAGACGTACCAGTCGTACCACTCGACCATGTTGCCCACGGAACCGCTGAAGATCGACTTCAGGCGGCTGGCGGTGGTCTTTTCGGTGGCGGATGCAGCCGCCGACCCGGCAGGCAGGGTATTAGAGATATCCATGACGGACCCTTCTATTCATTGTTTTTGTGGAGCGCGCGCAAGCGCAGCCTGCTGGGGCTGTAGCAGGACCTGTGCCAAGGACAAGAGGCCCGGACTAGAGGGGTTTGATCGGTGGTGATGAGCGGAAATCCGCCTATGGGTGCCTGTGGGGTAGGCGGGAAATTGCCGAAAGGTGCGCGGCACCTGGGAGGCGTGTTCGGGCGGCTTGCCGTTTGCGGGTATGGGTGGGGCTACACCTGGCTTGAGGGCCTGTTCGCCGGCAAGCCGGCTTCTACAGGGACGAGGGCTATGGGTCTTTGAGGAACATTTCCCGGGTCAGGCCGTGACGCTGCATTTTTTCATTCAGGGTCCGGCGCGGCAGTTGCAGTTCGTTGAGCACGGCCTTGATCTCGCCCTTGTGGCGAGTCAGGGCAGCGCGCAGGCACTGGGCTTCGAAGGCTTCTTGCTGCGCGGCCAGGGATTGGCCGGCTTCGAGGACTTCGGCCTCCGGCTCCCCGAGGCCCAGCACCTGACGCTCGGCGGCGTTGGCCAGTTCGCGCACGTTGCCCGGCCAGTCGTGACTGAGCAGGCGGCTCAACTGGGCGCCACTCAAGGGCGCGATGCTGCGCCCCAGACGCTCGGCGGCGGCCTGGGCGAAGTGTTCGTAGAGCTGCGGAATATCCTCGCGGCGCTCACGCAGTGGCGGCAGGCGCAGTTCGGCCACGGTCAGGCGATAGGCCAGGTCTTCGCGAAAGCGTCCGGCCCGGGCCTCCTCCAGCAGGTCGGGCTTGGTGGCGGCGATCACCCGCAGGTCGACCTTGATGCTCTGGTTGGAGCCCAGGCGTTCCAGTTTCTGCTCCTGCAGCACCCGCAGCAGCTTGACCTGCTGGGCCAGGGGCATGCTTTCGATCTCGTCGAGAAACAGCGTGCCGCCATGGGCGTACTCCAGCTTGCCGATGCGCTTGCCCTGGGCGCCGGTGAAGGCGCCGCTTTCATGGCCGAACAACTCGGCCTCGAACAACTGCTCGGGTATCGCTGCGCAGTTCAGGGCGACAAAGGGCTTGCCGGCCCGGGGACCGAAGTCGTGCAGGCAGCGGGCGATCAATTCCTTGCCGCTGCCGGTTTCACCTCGGATCAGCACATTCACGGGCAAGGCGGCCAGATCCAGTACCTGGCGGCGCAGGGTCTGCAGGGCCCGGGACATGCCGAGCAGGGTGGCGTCGAGCTTGGCCCGGCTGTCAGCCTGCTGGTGCAGGCGACGGTTTTCCAGGACCAGGCGGCGTTTGTCCAGGGCCCGGCGCAGGCTGCTGAGCAGGGTGTCGGGGCTGAAGGGTTTTTCCAGGAAGTCATAGGCACCGTCGCGCATGGCCTCGACCGCCATGGGCACGTCACCGTGACCGGTCAGCAGGATGATCGGCAGGTCGGGGTCCAGGCGCTGGACCTGGGCCAGCAGCTCCAGGCCGCTGATACCGGGCATGCGCACATCGCTGAGGATCACCCCGGGGAAGTTCTTCGGCAGTTGCGCCAGGCAATCCTCGGCGCGACTGAACAGCTGGACCTCGAATCCCGACAGGCTCAGCCATTGTTCGACGGCGGTACGGATGCTGGCCTCGTCATCCACCACGATTACCGAGTTCAGCATTGGATGTGCGCTTCCAGATCGATGGGCAGGCTGAGGGTGAACACCGCGCCCTGATTCTGGTTGGCGGCGCTCAAGCGTCCCCCCAGTTCATGGACGATGGCGTAGGACACGGCCAGCCCCAGGCCCAGGCCATCACCCACCGGCTTGGTGGTGAAGAACGGGTCGAACACGCTCAGCAGGTGCTCTTCGGCGATCCCGCCGCCGTTGTCGGCGACCCGCAGTTGCCACAATTGGTCCTCGGCCTCGAGGCTGATCTGCAGGTGCTTTTCAGGCTTGTTGTGCATGGCGTCGAGGGCATTGCGCAGCAGGTTGATCAGCACCTGCTCCAGGCGGATGGCATCACCGCGAACCCAGGCCGGGCGGGTCAGGTGCAGCTCGATCTGGATGTCTTCGGCACGCAGCCGGGTTTCCAGCAGCTGCAGCGACTGGTCCACCACCGCGGCCAGATCCAGGCGTTCGCGCAGGCCGCTGGGGCTCTTGCGGGCGAAGGTCTTGAGGTGGCTGGTAAGGGCGGCCATGCGGGTCAGCATGTCGTCCAATGGTCGCAGGGCTTTGTAAGCCTCATCCACCCGGCCGTGATCCAGCAGCAGCCGCAGCGTGGCAAGCTGCATGCGCTGGGCGGTCAGGGGTTGGTTGATTTCATGGGCCAGGGCCGCGGACATCTGCCCCAGGGCGGCCAGCTTGGCCGATTGCACCAGGCCTTCCTGGGCGGTGCGCAGATCCCGAGTGCGTTCCTGGACCAACTGTTCCAGCTCTTCACGGTTGCGCTGGCGGATTTTCCCCAAGCGCCAGCGTTGGCTGAGGAACAGCAACAGGAACACCAGGGTCAGCCAGGCACCGGCGGCCGCCAGCCCGGCATTGCGGCTTTCCTCGAAAGCGCTGGCCGGCTTGCGCAGCAGGTGCAGGGTCCAGCCTTCGGCGGTCAGCGGCAGGGATTCCCAGAGATAGTTGGCCACGCCCTCGGGGCCTTCGACCTGGACCAGTCTGCTGTTGTCGTCGAATGTTTGCAGGGTCGTATGTTGCAGCGCCGTCAGCGGTTGCTTGTCGTACTGGCGGGTCAGCTTGATCTCCGCCAGGTCGTTTGCGGACAGCGGTTGCAACTGCCGGTAACGCCAGCCGGGCTGGTTGGCGATAAAGATGATGCCTCGGGCGTCGCTCACCAGCAGGGTGTCGTTGCCCTGGCTCCATTCATGCTCCAGTTCGGGGAACTCCAGCTTGACCACCATGGCCCCGAGGAAGTCCTCGTTGTCGGCCTTGACCGCGCTGGAGAGGAAATACCCCGGAATGCCGCTGGTGACGCCCACGGCGTAGAAACGCCCGCTGCCCTGGCTGCGGGTCTGCTTGAAGTAGGGGCGAAAACCATAGTTGTGGCCGACATAGCTGCTGGGCAGTCGCCAGTTGCTGGCCGCCACGGCCAGGCCTTCATGGTTCAGCAGTTCCAGGGTCGAGGAGCGGGCGGCGCCGTTGATCTTTTCCAGTTTGCGGTTCAGTGCATCCTGGGTGTCTGCCGTCACCGGGCCCTGAAGTGCCGAACGCAGTTCCGGGTCCAGGGCCAGCACCGCTGGCAGGGCGCGATAGCGTTCGATCAGGGTGTGCAGCGAGTTGGCGTACAGCCCTAGCTGTTCATTGGCTCGGGCGGCATCCTCTACCAGCGTCTGGCGTTCGGCGTGGCGCATGGCCAGGCCGGCGCTGATGACGGTGCCAGCGAGAATAACCAGGATATAGAACGTCAAGCGGATAGGGCGAGAGATCTGGGCCATGAGTCGGGGCAGGCTGCAATGGGGGCGGGAACGATAGCATGAGCGACGGGTGGAACGTTGATCGCCGACAGTGTCACGAAAGGGCGCGGCATAAAAAAAGCGACGGGCTGTTGTCTCAACAGCACCGCCGCTTTGGCCAAACGTTAGAAGGGCTTACTGCACTTCTACCGCCAGGCTGTCACTGATCTTTTTCTGCCAGATGGCGGGACCGGTGATGTGGACCGACTCGCCCTTGCTGTCGACGGCGACAGTCACTGGCATGTCCTTGACCTCGAACTCGTAGATCGCTTCCATGCCCAGTTCGGCGAAGGCCAGGACCTTGGACTTCTTGATCGCCTGGGCCACCAGGTAGGCGGCGCCGCCGACGGCCATCAGGTACACGGCCTTGTTGTCCTTGATCGCGTCGATGGCGGTCGGGCCACGCTCGGACTTGCCGATCATGCCCAGCAGGCCGGTCTGCTCGAGGATCTGCCGGGTGAACTTGTCCATCCGCGTGGCAGTGGTCGGGCCGGCCGGGCCCACCACTTCGTCGCCCACCGGATCAACCGGGCCGACGTAGTAAATGAAGCGACCCTTGAGGTCTACCGGCAGGGTTTCACCCTTGTTCAGCATCTCCACCATGCGCTTGTGCGCCGCGTCGCGGCCGGTGAGCATCTTGCCGTTGAGCAGCACGGTCTCGCCCGGCTTCCAGCTTTGCACGTCTTCCGGGGTCAGGGTGTCGAGGTTGACCCGACGTGCCGACGGACCGGCTTCCCAGACGATTTCCGGGTAGGCGTCCAGAGGTGGCGCTTCCAGTGCGGCCGGGCCGGAACCGTCGAGCACGAAGTGCGCGTGACGGGTGGCGGCGCAGTTGGGGATCATGCACACCGGCAGGGAGGCGGCGTGGGTCGGGTAGTCCATGATCTTCACGTCGAGCACCGTGGTCAGGCCACCCAGGCCCTGGGCGCCGATGCCCAGTTGGTTGACCTTCTCGAACAGCTCCAGGCGCATTTCTTCGATGCGGTTGGACGGGCCACGAGCCTTGAGCTCGTGGATGTCGATGGACTCCATCAACACTTCCTTGGCCATCACCGCAGCCTTCTCGGCGGTGCCGCCGATGCCGATGCCCAGCATGCCCGGTGGGCACCAGCCGGCACCCATGGTCGGTACGGTCTTGAGGACCCAGTCGACGATGGAGTCGGACGGGTTGAGCATGGCCATCTTCGATTTGTTCTCGGAGCCGCCGCCCTTGGCCGCCACGTCCACTTCCACGGTGTTGCCGGGAACGATGGAGTAGTGGATCACCGCCGGGGTGTTGTCCTTGGTGTTTTTCCGAGCGCCTGCCGGGTCGGCCAGGATGGAAGCGCGCAGGACGTTTTCCGGCAGGTTGTAGGCGCGACGCACGCCTTCGTTGATCATGTCGTCCAGGCTCATGGTGGCGCCGTCCCAGCGCACGTCCATGCCCACGCGAACGAACACGGTGACGATCCCGGTGTCCTGGCAGATCGGCCGGTGGCCGGTGGCGCACATGCGCGAGTTGATCAGGATCTGTGCCATGGAGTCACGAGCGGCCGGCGATTCCTCGCGCAGGTAGGCCTCGTGCATCGCCTGGATGAAGTCCACGGGGTGGTAGTAGGAAATGAACTGCAGGGCGTCGGCAACGCTCTGAATCAGGTCGTCTTGCTTGATCACGGTCATGAGTCGCGCTCCTCTAAAAGACGGGAACATTTAATAAGGTGGCTGCAGCAGGGTGTATCGGTCGGTTGCAGACACCTTCTAAGGCACGCCGGACAGACAACTGGCGCGACGCTAAAAAGGCGCGGCAGTATACCGCGCCTGGGGGCCCGGCACACCCGCCAGCCGGGCAAACGAAAGTCGCCCATCGGGTGGGCACTGTTCTTGCGTGAATCAGCGGCAAAACCGCAGAGCACGGCTTAAAATTTGGATAGTCATTTGCCGGGCGCAGCACTAAAGTTGCAACTGGCCTGCAGGGTAGGAAACTCTTTAAGCCTCCTTTCTCACGGTGAGTCAACGATTGACCCATAAAGCCATCCAGAGCTTGTTATTCAAGCGCTTCACCATTGCTGCGGGCACCTACGGACTGATCCTGCTGCTGTTCTGGCTGGCGGTTCTCGCGGGGCACTATCGCGCCTCCACCAGCAGTGCGCTGTTGGCCTCGGGGTTGGTGTTGGCCACTCAGGGCCTGCTGTGCTGGGTGTTCATCAGCGGGCGCAACCTGCGCTTTGCCGATCCCAGCCTGACTGAAGTCCAAGTGGTCCTGGGCATTGCCTGGCAGACTTGGCTGATCGCCCACCTGGATCAGGCCCGGGGCGCTTTCCTGGTGTTCTATATCCTGCCGCTGCTGTTCGGCCTGTTTCATTTATCCCGTCGGGCCTACCTACGTTGCGCGGCGCTGATCTTCTTCTGTTTTGCCGGGGTCAACCTGTGGGACGGCTATCGCTTTGTCCTCAAGGATCCCCAGCTGGCGGCGCTGCAACTCTGTGTGCTGCTGGTGATGCTGGTGTGGATGTGCCTGTACGCTGCCTATGTCCAGGCGTCGCGTTCGCGCATGCGGCAACGGCGTTTTGCCTTGCAGGCCCATCAGGACACCCTGCGGGGGATGATGCGGCAACTGGAAGATCTGGTGGCTACCGATGAGTTGACCGGGCTGTTCAATCGCCGACACTTCCTGCGTATCGCCAGCCGTGAGTTGCAGGCCATGGACCAGGAACAGATGCATGGGCTGGCGCTGATCGACCTGGATCATTTCAAGCGCATCAACGATCTTCACGGCCATGCGGCAGGCGATCAGGTGCTGCAGGCGTTCGCCGCGGTGGCCACGGCCTGCCTGCGGGACGGTGATGTACTGGCCCGCTACGGCGGTGAGGAGTTTGTGGTGCTACTGCCCGACTGTGATGCCGAGCGCCTGACCTCTTGTTGCGAGCGTCTGCGCCTGGCCTTCATGGAGGTGCAATTGGTGGGCCTGAATGTGCGTGACCTGAGCCTGTCGGCAGGGATGACCCTGCTGCAGGCCGGCGATGATCTGGACAATGCCCTGCAACGCGCCGATCAGGCGCTGTACCGGGCCAAGCGCGACGGCCGCAATCGTTGTTCCGCCGCCTGGGAAAACCTCGATGCCTGAATTGACCGTGGGCAGCCGGCGCTGGACAGTGGCACCGGCAAGCAACCTACTGGATGCCTTGAATCAGGCCGGTGTGGCGGTGCCCTACAGTTGTCGCGCCGGCAGTTGTCATGCCTGCCTGGTGCATTGCGTCCAGGGCCTGCCCAACGACAGTCGGCCGGATGCCCTGAGCGATGAACAGCGCCGCCGTGGCTGGCGCCTGGCCTGCCAGTGCCAGGTGGTGGAGGACCTGCAGGTCGAGACGTTCGATCCGTTGCGCGATGGCCGGCCGGCCCAAGTGGTCGGGCTCGACTGGCTATCGCCCACAGTCCTGCGCTTGCGTCTGCAGCCTGAGCGGCCATTGCGTTATCGCGCCGGCCAGCACCTGGTGCTGTGGACCACCAGCCAGATCGCCCGGCCGTATTCCCTGGCCAGTCTGCCGGAAGAGGACCGCTTCCTGGAGTTTCATCTGGACTGCCGGCATCCGGGACAATTCAGCGACGCCGCACGCCAGTTGCAACTGGGCGACCCGATCCGCCTGGGCGAGTTGCGCGGCGGCGCCTTGCACTACGATCCGGACTGGCAGCAGCGACCGCTCTGGCTGCTGGCCTCGGGAACCGGCCTGGCGCCCTTGTTCGGGGTGTTGCGCGAAGCCCTGCGTCAGGATCACCAAGGCCCTATCCGCATCATTCACCTGGCCCATGACGCCACCGAACATTACCTGGCCAAACCTTTGGCAGCCCTGGCAGCGAACCGTCCCCAGCTGAGTGTGGAGCTGTGGCAGGGCGCGCAGCTGGCGACGGCCCTGGCGCAACTGCGACTTGTTTCCCGGCAAACCCAGGCCTTACTCTGCGGGCACCCCGACAGTGTCGAGGCCTTTGCCCGACGCCTGTACCTGGCGGGGCTGCCGCGCAATCAACTGCTGGCCGATGTGTTCCTGCCCCGTGGTTGAGCGCTGATTTTTCCAGAGCGAGATCTTCATGACCGATGCCATCGAGCTGCAACGCGAGGGCGGGCTGCTGACCCTGCGCCTGAACCGCCCCGACAAGAAAAACGCCCTGACCCGTGCCATGTACAGTCGTCTGGCGCAAGCCCTGGCCGAGGCGGACGCCGATCCGCAAATCAATGCCCTGCTGATCTGCGGCAGCAGTGAATGCTTTACCGCCGGCAACGACATCGCCGACTTCCTGCAACAGCCGCCCAGGGACCTCGACAGCCCGGTGTTCCAGTTCATGCGCAACCTGCTCGATTGCCGCAAGCCGGTGGTGGCTGCGGTGGCCGGCGCGGCCGTGGGCATTGGCACCACCTTGTTGCTGCATTGCGATCTGGTCTATGTCAGCCGTGATGCACGGTTGCGCATGCCGTTCGTCAACCTCGGGCTGTGCCCGGAATTTGGCTCGAGCCTGATCCTGCCGCGCTTGCTGGGACAGGCCAAGGCCGCTGAGTTGTTGCTGCTCGGCGAAGGCTTCAGTGGTGAACAGGCGGCGGCCTGGGGCATTGCCACTGCGGCCCTGGGAGATGGCGCGGTAGCCCTGGCCAAAGCCAGGGAGGCGGCATTGCGTTTCAGCCAACTGGCGCCGGAGGCGGTGCAAGTGAGCAAGCGCCTGATGAAGGCTCCCTATCGTGAGCAACTGCGCCAGGTAATAGAAGAAGAGGGCGCGCAGTTCACTCAGCGCCTGCGTTCACCAGAAGCCATCGCCGCCTTGTCGGGTTTTTTCGCCAAAGGCTGACACCTGTCGCTACAGGGAAGGACGGACACAAAAAAGCCCCGGGGTTTCCACCACCGGGGCTTTTGTGTTCAGCGAGCCAGGGCTCAGACCATCGGGTCGCCAACGTGCAGGATCTTCATGCCATTGGTGCCGCCGGTGGTGTGGTAGCTGTCGCCCTTGGTGAGAATCACCCAGTCGCCTTTCTCTACTACGCCGCGCTTGAGCAACTCGTCGATCGCAGCCTGGCTGACTTGCTCAGGCGGCAGGGAAGCCGGGTCGAACGGGATGGTGTAGACGCCGCGGAACATGGCTGCACGCGCCTGGGTTTCACGGTGCGGGGAGTAGGCATAGATCGGCACCGAGGAACGGATGCGCGACATGATCAGCGGGGTGTAGCCGCTTTCGGTCAGGGCGATGATGGCCTTCACGCCCGGGAAGTGGTTGGCGGTGTACATAGCGGCCAGGGCGATGCTCTGGTCGCAGCTTTCGAACACCTTGCCCATGCGGTGGCTGGAGGTCTTGCTGGTGGGGTGCTTTTCCGCACCGACACAGATCCGCGCCATGGCCTGGACCGCTTCCAGCGGGTAGGCACCGGCGGCGCTTTCTGCCGAGAGCATGACCGCGTCGGTGTAGTCGAGCACGGCGTTGGCCACGTCGGACACTTCGGCACGGGTCGGCATCGGGTTCTGGATCATCGACTCCATCATCTGGGTCGCGACGATCACTGCCTTGTTGTGGCGGCGCGCGTGAAGAATGATTTTCTTCTGGATACCCACCAGCTCGGCGTCGCCGATTTCCACACCCAGGTCGCCACGGGCCACCATCACGGCGTCACTGGCGTTGATCAGGCCATCGAGGGTTTCGTCGTCGGCCACGGCTTCGGCGCGTTCGATCTTGGCCACCAGCCAGGCCGTACCACCGGATTCGTCACGCAGTTTGCGCGCGTATTCCATATCGGCGGCGTCGCGAGGGAAGGACACGGCCAGGTAGTCGACCTGCATTTCGGCCGCCAGCTTGATGTCGGCCTTGTCTTTCTCGGTCAGGGCCGGAGCGGTCAGGCCGCCGCCACGACGGTTGATGCCTTTGTGGTCGGACAGCGGGCCGCCCACGGTCACCACGCAATGCAGCTCGGTGGCGGTGGCGGTTTCCACGCGCATCACCACGCGGCCATCGTCCAGCAGCAGTTCGTCATTGACGCCGCAGTCCTTGACCAGGTCCGGGTAGTCGATGCCGACGATGTCCTGGTTGCCTTCGGTCAGCGGGTGCACGGTGGAGAAGGTGAACTTGTCACCGATCTTCAGTTCGATACGCTTGTTGGCGAATTTGGCGATGCGGATTTTCGGGCCTTGCAGGTCGCCGAGGATGGCCACGAAGCGGCCGTGCTTGGCGGCCAGGTCGCGGACCAGTTGGGCGCGAGCCTTGTGCTCGTCCGGAGTGCCGTGGGAGAAGTTCAGACGGGCAACATCCAGGCCCGCGAGAATCAACTGTTCGAGAACTTCCGGCGAGTTACTGGCCGGGCCAAGGGTGGCAACGATTTTGGTACGACGAACGGACATGCACGGACTCCTGAGTTCAAGCGCAACGAGAGGCTACTATGCTCCGAAGTTGTAGTCATTGTTCGTTTGCACTACTTATTGCTTTGTTTGTTTACCGCAACAACCTTGAAGATTTTTGCCGATGAGTCGATACACTGCACAAGACAGGAGATACCCCATGCGATTCGTACTCATTGCTATCTTGGCCGTCAGTGTTGTCGGCTGCACCCGCTGGTCCATGAACCATCATTTGAATAACGCCTACCGCGCTTATGACCGCGGCAACTGCGAGAGCGTGATGCTCGAGTTGAGCCAGGTCGACCGCAACAGCCGTGCGCGGCCTTACATCCAGCCGGAAGTGTCGATGCTACGCGGGCAATGCCTGGAGCGGCAGAAGTTGTTCGTCGATGCGGCGCAGACTTATCAGTTCATCATTACCCAGTACCCCAGCAGCGAATACGCCTACCGTGCCCGTGCGCGCCTGGACACCTTGCAGCAACTGGGGCATTACCCGGCAAACGGTGCAGCACAAGTTCGCCGTACAGCGTTGTAAGCGATACCGGTCAGGGGCAGTGTAATTGCCCCTCGCGCTTGAGCTAACATTTGTACAGGTTGTTCGAACACTGCACGGTTCCTGCCTGGCGCAGTGGCGTTGAAATCCTTGTGAAGATTTTCCTCGCACCTCGAATCCGGGAGAACGAGCCGCTACTCAAGGCCTGTTCCGAAGCACTAGTGCGGTCATGCTTAATGACCTTTCATAGCGATACCCAGCATGTTCACGGAACCTCGGATCGAGCGGCATCAACTGCCGTCTTACTTGAAAGTCTTCAACCGGTTTACCGACAAGCCTGTCGGTTACCTGGGCAATATTTCCGCTGACGGGCTGATGTTGATCAGCCAGTTGCCGATGCTGATCGGTGCCGAGTTCGAGCTGCGGGTGAAAGTCCCCGGCAGTGATGGACAGACGCAGTTCATCGATTTCAGCGCCTGTTGCCTGTGGTGCCATGAGGACCTGACCCCTCACCAGTACGACAGCGGTTTCAGCCTGCTGCGGGCGACCGCCGAATTCGCTGAACTGGAGCAGGCCTTGCGGCACTACTTCAGCTTCCATCCGTTGCAGACATCGGCCTGAATGTCGCGGTAGCCCACTACAGGCTGCCGGCTTTCTTCCAACTCAGATACCGGCTGACCAGCTCCGCCCCCAGCTCGCCTGGACGGGCGTCGAGCAGGGCGATGCCGTGGGCGCTCAGGCGTTCATGCAGTTCGGCCCGGCTATTGAGGTAGTTCACGGCGGCACTGTAGATCAGCGCCTCGGGCAAGGTCTGCACTGGGCTTTGGCGCAACTGATCGAGCACTTCCTCGCGCAGGCTGGCCACCAGTACCCGGTGCTGGCGGCTGATGCGTTTGACCGCAGTCAGCAACTCCTGGTCGTCTTCATCCCGCAGGTTGGTGACCAGTACCACCAGCGCCCGACGCTTCTGCCGCGCCAGCAATTCACTGGCTGCAGCCTGGTAGTCGGCCGGACGCTGGCTGGTGTCCAGGTCGTAGACGCCGTTGAGCAGCACACTCAGTTGGGCCGAGCCCTTGACTGGCGCAAGGTAGCGCGAGCGCTCTCCGGCAAAACTGTAGAGGCCCACGGCATCCCCCTGGCGCAGCGCGACATAGCTGAGCAGCAGGCAAGCGTTGAGGGCATGGTCGAAGTGCGCCAGCTCGCCGTCCTGGCTGCGCATGCGGCGTCCGCAGTCGAGCATGAAGATGATCTGCTGGTCGCGTTCGTCCTGATACTCCCGGGCGATGGGTGTGCGCTGGCGGGCGGTGGCTTTCCAGTCGATCTGCCGCAGGCTGTCGCCTTCGCGAAACTCCCGCAGTTGATTGAACTCCAGGCCCAGCCCGCGGCGTTGCAACTGGCGCACCCCGAGTTGGCTGAGCCAGTTGTCCACTGCCAGCAACTGCGCGCCATAGAGGCGGGCGAAGTCCGGGTAGACCCGGGAGCTGTCGTGGACCTTCAACCGTCGTCTGGCGCTCCACAGACCCAAGGGGCTGGGCAGGCTGACTTCACACTGGTGGAAGTTGAAATGCCCTCGTTGCAGCGGTCGCACGCTATACCCCACTCGGCTGACCTGGCCCGGCTCCAGGCTCACCGATTGTGGCAGGTGCTCAAAGCTCAAGCCCTGGGGCGGATGGTCGAACAGTTGCACCTCAAGCGCTTGCCGATAAGGGTGGCGGATCTCCAGTTGCACTTCGCTCCAGCGTCCCAGGGGCAGGCTGCCGGGCAACTGACGCTGTATCTCGGGCGACGCCAGGCGCGACAAGCGCAGGGCATCCAGCAGCGCCAGCAGCAACAGCGCCAGCAACAGGCCCCAGGCGATCGAGTCCAGGCGCGGCAGCGCCTCGATACCCAGGGCTCGCACCGCTCCCAGGAGGATGTACAGGCCGGTCAGGGTGCCCAGCCAGATCAGCAACAGACGAGTCGGCTTCATCAGTGTGGGCGGCTCATAGGCGCGGTGCCGGAATCTGCTCGAGCATCTGCTTGAGCACCTGTTCCACCGATAGCCCTTCGATATCCAGCTCCGGAGCGACCCGTACCCGATGCCGTAGCACGGCCAGGGCGCAGCCCTTGATGTCATCCGGGATCACGAATTCGCCGCCCCGCAGCAGGGCCCGGGCCCGGGCTCCGCGCACCAGGGCAATGGAGGCACGCGGGCCAGCGCCCAGCGTCAGTCCCGGCCAGCTGCGGGTGGCCCGGGCCAGGCGCACGGCATAGTCGAGCACCTGTTCGTCCAGGGGCAGTTCACTGGCGATGCGCTGCAGGGCCAGCACGTCCTTGGCCTGGAGCACGGTACGCAGGGGCTGTACATCAAGCATGTCGGCGCGGGTCGAGCGAGCCACCTGGCGAACCATGTTCAGTTCCTCCTCGGCGTCCGGGTAGTCCATCCGCAACTTGAGCATGAAACGGTCCAGTTCGGCTTCCGGCAGCGGGTAGGTGCCTTCCTGCTCGATGGGGTTCTGGGTCGCCAGGACCATGAATGGCTGGGCGATGGGCAGGGCCCGGCCTTCCAGGGTCACTTGGCGTTCCTGCATGGCTTCCAGCAGTGCGGCCTGGGTCTTGGCTGGGGCGCGGTTGATTTCGTCCGCCAACAGCAGATTGGTGAACAGCGGACCCTTGCGCAGTTTGAACTGTTCGGTCTGCAGGTCGTACACCGCGTGGCCGGTGACATCGCTGGGCATCAGGTCCGGGGTGAACTGGATTCGTGCAAACTCTCCGCCAAAGCAGCGGGCCAGGGCCCGTACCAGCAGCGTCTTGCCCAGACCAGGGACGCCTTCGAGCAACACGTGGCCACCGGCGATCAGCGCCGTCAGCACATCATCGATCACGGCCTCCTGGCCGATCACCACCTTCTGCAGTTCCTGGCGCACCGCCTGCGCCAGCTGGCTGGCCCGCTGGCGCTGCTGGGCCGCATGGACCTGGGGCTGAGGCGCCTCGGAGGAGTCAAGGGATTCGACGGGTTGTTCGCTCATAGGGCATTCCTGAGAGTTTGCAGGTGGGCGACCTGGTGGCTGAAATCAGCACCGGAAAGGCGCTGCCCGGACACCGGTTGCAGGGCTTGGCGCACAGCATCGACAGGCTGCTGGCTGAGCAGGGCGAGGACGTCCCACTGGGCTTCGGGTTCCAGTTGTTCGAAACCCGGATGGCGACGTCGTGCCCGGCGCCGGATATCCAGTTGCAAGGCCTGCAGCAGTGGGCCCTGGCCGCCATGGCGCAGGATGAAGTCGGCACTGGCGCGCAGGTGCTCCCGCAGTTGACGCCGGGCCTTGGGCGGCGGTGCCAGCAACGGCCCCTGGCGGCTACCGGCCTGCCACAGCCACAGGCCGATCAACAGGGCCAGGGCTACCAACGCTTGGGGAAAATAGCGCCAGAGCAATTGCCACAGGCTCGGGTGGTCGGTGTTGAACAGCAGGGTCACGGCCGTATCGGTATTGAGGTACCACAGCAGCCAGGCGTTGTCGTACAGGCCGATGGCCGGGGTTTTCCAGATGTCGGCGTCGGTCAGCACGGTGACCGAGCCCTGGCCGTAGTCGAGCTGGATCATGTGGGTGGCCACGCCGCTGTTGGCCCAGGACTGGGCCAGGCTGTCCGGGTCGTCCAGGTGGAAGGCGGTGTCGAAGCCGATGTAGGCCGGGGCCTGTTCGTCTTCCAGATAGACTTTGGTCAGCTTTGGAAAGGCGTCGTTGGCTTCCTGTTCCGGCGGCTCCTCGAGGTCTTCACTGAGCTGTTGATGGATCTGCACCCGATCCAGCAGCAAGTCACCGCTTTGCTGAGTGTCATCGTCCCACAGGGCTTCGGCGACAAAAATCAGTCGGCCACCGGCACGGGCCCAATCCAGCACCTGGTCGGCCTGGCGCGGGCTCATGTTGGAGCGCTCCCCCAGCAACAGCAGGCTGTTGCCGGCGGGCTTCAAGGTGGCCAGTACTTCCAGGCCGTTGGCGTGATCGACCTTGAGGCCGCGTTCGCGCATAAACAGCTCGGCGGCCAGGTAGGGATTGGCGCGGGCTTCGGGCGAGGGGCCGTGATCGACGAGTTCCTGATAGGGCGTGGCGTGGCGGTACAGGTAGTAGCCGGCGGCTCCCAGTACCAGGATCAGCAACAGGGCCAGGCTGCCCCATAGATAGCGCTTCATGCTGGAGCTCCTGGGCCGAACAGACTGCGCCAGGCGTCGCACAGTTGCGGCTGCAGATCGGCGCCGGGAATCCGGTGACCGTAGGCCATGTTCTGCCAATGCTCCGTCAGTTCGCGGCTGAAGGCCTCCAGGGGCGGTTGTTGCAAGGCCTTGATCCGCTCCAGTACCTGGCCTTCGGTATCGGCCACGCTCAGGGGCAGATGAAAGTCTTCCAGCAGGCGACTGAGCAGTGCCCTGTAAAGCAGGCCCAGGGCCTCCCGGGGCTGGCTGGACCAGAGTTCCTCGGCGCGGGCGGCCACATCGGCAGGTAAGGTTTCGCTGCTGACGTCCAGGCCGAACAGTTGCTGTGGGATCGCGGCGGGGCGTTTCTTGCGCGGTAGCGGACGGCGGCTGACAAAGGCTCGCAGCCAATCGCGGTAGCGCCAGATCAGCCAGCCCAGGGCCCCTAGCAGTAAGGCCCAGAGGAGGATTTCCAGGCCCTTGGCGAGGCTGCCGAAACTGTTGTTGTCGAGGTTCTCAAGCAGGCTCTTGAGCCAGCCCGGCGGCTTGCCCTTGGCGTCTTTCTTCTGTGCCTGCTCTTCGCCGAAGCGGTAGCGGGTGACCGACTCCTGGTTCTTGAACGGCGGCTTTTCCAGGATGCCCTGGATGCTGTCCTTCGAGGCTTTGCTGGTCAGCGGTTGCTGCAGCAGTCGTGGCGCTTCGGGGCCGGCCACGGAAGTGCTGGGGGTGGCTGCCCAGATCGATGCGCCCGGCATCGCCAGCATCAGGCCGGTCACCAGCAGCAGCGCCGTGACGCCCGCCAGACGCTGGCGCAGGCGACGGAAAACCAGTTCGATGTCCCAGGCCTCGAGCTCGGTGCGGCGGTTGAGGTACAGGCTGAAGCCACAGGCCACGTAGATGGGCTCCCAGATCACCAGGACCAGAGCGTAGAAGGCGTTGGTCAGGTGTTCCAGCCAGAACCAGTCCTGCTGGGCGGCGATGACCAGGCTCTGCCAGTTCCAGTCCAGTTCGATCTGTTGTGGCAGCAGCAGGTAGAACAGCACCATCAACCCGATCCACAAGGCGCCTTCCAGGTGCATGCCGATCAGGGTCAACCAGCGTGCGGCCCCGGCATTGCGCTGCAGCAGGACCGCCAGGCGTTGTTGCCGGGCATCGCCACTCAGGCCTTCAAGTTGCACCACCGGCATGACAAAGCTGCGGCTCATGCTGAAGCGGCGCCAGGTCAGGCTGGCCAGCAATTGTGGCTTGAGCAGGCGTGGCCACTGCCTCAACGCCTCTGCCAGGCTTGGGGTTTCACCGAACAGGGCTTTGGAGAGAATGAACAGTGGCAGGCGTTCGAAGGCCGGTTTCAGCCACCAGAACAACAGCACTGCCAAGGATGGGGATTGCCACAGCAGCAGGCTCAGCAGGGCAAACACCGGCAGGCTGACGATGGCCCAACTGGTCATCAGCAGGCGCCGGTGACGCTGGCTCAGCAGTATCCCCAGGTCCATGGCTTCCCAGGGGTTGCGTGGGCGGATCGTCACGCTGGCGTCACTCAGGCGCATGGGATTCACGTCCGGCCAGGGTCAGGTACGCCACCACCAGGCTCCACAGGGCGGCGCCGACGCTGTATTTGATCCAGGGCGCAGGCCAGGTCATGGAGGACCAGTAGGCTTCGATAAAGGCCGCGATCAGCAGGAATACGATGACCCCGTAGACCAATTGCACGCTTATCCGCGCTGCCTGCAACAGGGCTTCGCCGCGGCTCAGGCGACCGGGGGCGATCAGGGCCCAGCCCAGTTTCAACCCGGCCGCACCGGACAGGGCAATGGCGCTCAGCTCGAAGGCGCCATGGCCGATGACGAAGGGCCAGAAGGTCTGGCCGAAGCCGATCTGGGTCAGGTGGCCAGCGATGGCGCCGATCATCAGGCCGTTGAAAAACAGGAAGAACACACTACCCAGGCCAAACAGCAGGCCGCTGGCGAAGGTCTGAAAGGCGATGCCGATGTTGTGCATGATGTAGTAGCCGAACATCACCCAGTCCTGGCTAGAGGCGCGTTCGGCGACCCGTCCCAGGCGTCCGTCGGTGGGCTCGTACATGCTCTGCATTTCCGACACCTGCTCCGGGCTCACCAGGCTATAGACCAGTTCGGGGTAGAGGTACACCAACAGGCCGATACCCAGCAGGCTGCCGAAGAACAGCAGGCTGGCGATCAGTACCAGGCGCCACTCCTGGCGCACCAGACGCGGAAAACCGGCCAGTATGAAGCCCAGGACGTTGGCGCTGATGGCGGTGCGCTGTCGGTACAACTGCTGATGGCCGCGCAATGCCAACTGCTGCAATGGATCGATCAGGTAACTGCTGTAACCGCGCTCCTGGGCCAGGGCCAGGTGCTGGCACAGGCGGCGGTAGTCCTGGATGAAGTTCTGGCAGTCCTCGGCTTTGACCCGGCGTCGCTCCAACTGGTCCAGCAGATGCTCGAACTGTTGCCATTGCGCCTGATGACGGTTCTCAAAAAGGCTTTGTTTCATGTCGTTCCCAGAAAACCGCGGGCGATGCCGTTGAGTTCGGCAGTGGCCTGGGCGGTGGGTACATGCAGCGGTTGCGCGAGGATCGCCGCCAGTTCCCGGGTGCGCTCGGCCGACAGTTGATTCTGACGTTCGGCAAACTCGAGAATCGCCCGTTGTTCGTTCAGGCTCAGGGCAAAAGGCGCGGAGCGGGGGACGGCAGGTGGCAGTTCCGGTCGCTTGACCGACTGCTCGCGATAGATCACCAGGGTGCCGGCGGCCAGGTCGCCCAGACGCTTGAAGGTCGGATGCTGCAGGCAACTGATAGCGCCAAGGAAGTAGCCGAACGGCAACATGTCGGCAAAGCGCAGCAGGTTGCGGGTCAGGGAGGCGCTCCAGCCAATGGGGGTGCCATCGTCCTGAACCACTCGCAGTCCCATTATTTGCTTGCCGGGAGAGCGGCCCTGGTTCAGCACCTCGAACAGCACCATGTACCACCAGCTGATCAGGAAAAGCAGGATCGAACCGAGACCGATGCCGATTTCGCCGAAAAAGCCCAGCACAATGAACAGCAGGCCCAACACCAGCCCGCGGATGCCCAGATCGAGGGCAAACGCCAGGGTGCGGACCAGCAATCCCGCCGGTCGCAGCGGCAGATCGATGCCCTCGGGGGTTTCGACCTGATACCGCGTATCCAGTGGCGGGTGCAGCGATGCGTTCCTTGGCGTTGCTGTCGTCTCAAGCATGGGCAACTTAGGGGCTTGGCCTGGTAGAGAAAAATCCAGCGCAGATGCTAGCAGTGTCCGAGGGGCAAACGACATCATTAACTGCGAATTCAACGTGGCGCTCTGTGTGCCGCCGGTTCGCGCGGCTGGCCCTGGGGATGCTTGAGCGCCTAGACTGCGGCGGTCTTTCAGTTCAGGAACAGGCCGTGACTTCCCTCTTTTGGTACGACTACGAAACCACCGGCATCAATCCTCGCAGCGATCGCCCGTTGCAAGTGGCCGGTATTCGCACCGATCTGGCGCTCAATGAGATCGACGAACCGGTCAACCTCTACTGCCAGCCCAGCGACGATATCCTGCCGCACCCGGTGGCCTGCATGATCACCGGCATCACCCCGAGCCGGCTGGCGGCGCAGGGTTTGAGCGAGGCGGATTTCATGACCCGGGTGCACGGGCAACTGGCGCGCCCTGGGACTTGCGGCGTTGGCTACAACACCTTGCGTTTCGACGATGAAGTGACCCGCTACAGCCTGTACCGCAATTTCTTCGATCCCTATGCCCGTGAATGGCAGGGTGGCAACAGCCGCTGGGACCTGATCGATGTGGTGCGTACGGCCTACGCTCTGCGTCCCGAGGGGATCGTCTGGCCGCAGGAGCAGGGGCAGGTGACCCTCAAGCTGGAACGCCTGACCGCTGCCAATGGTATCGATCACGGCCAGGCCCACGATGCACTGTCCGATGTCCGCGCCACCATTGCCTTGGCGCGTCTGATTCGCGACAAGCAACCCAAGCTCTATGACTGGCTGTTTCAACTGCGCAGCAAGCAGCGGGTGATGGATCAGATCCGCCTGCTGCAGCCTCTGGTGCATATTTCCGGGCGTTTCTCTGCGGCCCGGCACTACATCGGGGTGGTGCTGCCCCTGGCCTGGCACCCACGCAACCGCAATGCGCTGATCGTTTGTGATCTGCATCTGGATCCGCAGGGGCTGCTGGATCTGGATGCCGAAACCTTGCGTCAGCGTTTATATACGCGGCGCGAAGATCTTCTGGACGGTGAGCTGCCAGTGCCGTTGAAACTCATCCATATCAATCGCTGCCCGGTAGTGGCGCCCTTGAATGTCTTGCGTGTGGAGGATCAACAACGGCTGCACTTGGACATGGAGCAGTACCAGCGCCGTGGCGTGCTTTTGACTGAGGCCCAGGAAGTTTGGCGGGATAAACTTTCGGTGATTTATGGTCCTGATGAGTTCGCGGCCAGCGAGGACCCGGAGCAACAGTTGTACGACGGCTTTATTGGTGATCGCGACCGGCGTTTGTGTGAGCAAGTGCGTGAGGCTGATCCGTTGCATTTGGCCCAGCAACAGTGGCCATTTGATGATGAGCGCTTGCCTGAATTGCTCTTTCGCTACCGTGCCCGCAACTTTCCAGAGACATTGGATAAAACTGAGCAAGAGCGTTGGCGCGGGTTCTGTCAGCAGCGTTTGCTTGACCCGAAACTCGGCGCGCCCAATACCCTGGAAAGTTTTGCTCAGGGACTTGAGCAATCGTTGTTAAGTGCTGATCCGAAGCAGCGCCAGGTGCTGGATGAGTGGCGCGAGCATGTTCGGGCCCTGGCTGGGCGCCTGGCTCTTTGAAGGATGGCTCCTGCTCTGGAACAGGTCGCCTGGGCATAAAAAAACGCCAGCGGGCTGGCGTTTTTTAATCGGACTGCAGGAGCCCGGGCGCTCACTGGCAAGGCTTAGCCCAGCAGGGTTGCCCAGCCTTCAACCACATCGCCGCCCCACTTGGCTTTCCACTCTTTCAGAGTTTTGTGGTTGCCACCTTTGGTTTCGATGACTTCACCGTTGTGCGGGTTTTTGTACTGTTTAACTTTACGAGCACGCTTGGTGCCGGTGGTTTTTACTGCGGCGCGTGGTGCTTTAACTTTCGAGTCCGGATCCAGCAGGGCGATGATGTCGCGCAGGGACTTGGAGTACTCGCCCATCAGGCTGCGCAGTTTGCCTTCGAATTCCAGTTCGGTTTTCAGTTTGTCGTCTTGGGACAGGTTTTTCAAACGTGCTTGCAGTTCTTTAATGGCTTCTTCTGTAGCACGGTATTCGTTGATCAGGGACATGTGGACTACCTTATTGAGCGCTGAGTGGCTGGGTGACAATGTCGCAATAATAGTCAGAGAGTATGTGCAAGTAAACATAATACCGCTGTTTTATTTGTCTCTCTTAGTGTGTTTAGACGTAAAAATCATTTCGGTATTTAATAGGTCGAAGGGTTCAACTGCGCTATTCACAAACTAGTTGTGCGCTATTGGCAAGTGTCGGTATCTGTCGTTGCAGTGGCTGTGGATTAGGCTTTTCAAGCGGCGATTGCCAATCTAATCAAGGCCCGGCGCGCAATGGATACTGCAGTTTTTTCGCGCAGTGGCTAGAATGGCGACCTTTGCGAAGTTCTGGAGTTTCCCCCTCATGCGCACCTTTCGGTTGGTGATTTCTTGCCCTGACCGCGTTGGCATCGTTGCCAAAGTCAGTAACTTTCTGGCCTCCCATAACGGTTGGATCACCGAAGCGAGCCACCACTCGGACAACCTCAGTGGCTGGTTCTTCATGCGCCACGAGATTCGTGCCGATTCCCTGCCTTTTGGCCTGGAGGCTTTTCGCGAGGCATTTGCGCCGATCGCCGAAGAGTTCTCGATGGACTGGCGAATCACTGATACCGCCGAGAAAAAGCGTGTGGTGCTCATGGCCAGTCGCGAGTCCCATTGCCTGGCCGACTTGTTGCACCGCTGGCACAGCGATGAGCTGGACTGTGAGATCGTCTGTGTGATCTCCAACCACGATGACCTGCGCAGCATGGTCGAGTGGCACGGTATTCCTTATCACCACGTACCGGTCAATCCCCAGGACAAGGAGCCGGCTTTCGCCGAGGTCTCGCGTCTGGTCAAACAGCACGACGCCGAAGTGGTGGTGCTGGCGCGCTACATGCAGATCCTGCCGCCGGCGTTGTGCAGCGAATATGCGCACAAGGTGATCAACATCCACCACAGCTTCCTGCCGTCCTTCGTCGGTGCCAAGCCTTACCACCAGGCTTCCCTGCGTGGGGTGAAGCTGATTGGCGCCACCTGCCACTACGTCACCGAAGAGCTGGACGCCGGTCCTATCATCGAGCAGGACGTGGTACGGGTCAGCCACAGCGACAGCATCGAGGACATGGTGCGTTTCGGTCGTGATGTGGAGAAGATGGTCCTGGCCCGCGGCCTGCGCTACCACCTGGAAGACCGTGTGCTGGTGCACGGCAACAAGACCGTGGTGTTCTGATTGAAAAAAAACCAGGAGCGGGGGTTCAATATCCCGCTCCTGGTTCTGTAAATCACGAGGTCAGCCCGATGACCGATCCACTGGATAAAGCCACTTCCCAGGCCCCCGCCACCCTCGGCGAGGGGTGCTTGAGCCGCTATGACCCCGATGAACTTGATGCCGATGACGGCACCGAGTTTCCGGGGGCCGCCCAACTGTGGGAGCAGTTGCAGCAGGAGCCAGCGCCGCAGCCGCAGTGAGTGGTTCGCCGGCAAGCCGGCTTCTATTTAAAGCTTGGCAATCGGCTCCCCGCGTAGGAGCCGACTCGCCGGTGAAAGGGCCCTGAGGCCCGTCATCAAATCCTGAAACTGCCTACCAGATGCTTCAAGCGCGCTGCTTGCTGTTCCAGATCGGAGCAGGCCCGCAGTGTCGCCTGGAGGTTTTCCACGCCTTCCTGGTTCAGCGTATTGATTTCGGTGATGTCCATGTTGATGGACTCCACCACCGAAGTCTGTTCTTCGGTGGCGGTGGCCACCGACTGGTTCATGCCGTCGATTTCACCAATGCGCTGGGTCACGCTGTTCAGGCGTTCTCCTGCCTGGTTGGCGATCTCCACGCTGTCCTGGCTGTGGCGCTGGCTGTTGCTCATGGTGCTCACCGACTCGCGGGCGCCCACTTGCAGTTCCTCGATCATGGTCTGTACCTGTTGCGCCGACTCTTGAGTGCGGTGCGCCAGGTTGCGCACTTCGTCGGCAACCACGGCAAATCCGCGGCCGGCCTCACCTGCACGGGCGGCTTCAATGGCGGCGTTGAGTGCCAGCAAGTTGGTCTGTTGGGAAATGCTGGTGATGACTTCGAGAATCTGCCCGATGTTCACGGTCTTGCTGTTCAGGGTCTCGATGTTGCTGCTGGAGGCGCTGATCATGTCCGACAGCTGGTTCATCGCCTGGATGCTGCGATCCACCACCTGCTGGCCGTCTTCAGCCAGGTTGCGGGCGTCGCTGGCCTGTTGCGAGGCCTGGGCGGCATTACGGGCGATTTCCTGGGCCGCGGCCCCCAGTTGATTGATCGCAGCGGCGACACTGTTGGTGCGACTGGCCTGCTCATCGGAGTTGAGCATCGATGAGTTGGAGGCGCTGACCACCCGCAGGGCCACTTCGTTGACATGTTCGGTGGCCGAGGAGACTTCGCGGATCGAACCGTGGATACGTTCGACAAAACGGTTGAAGGCGGTACCGAGGATGCCGAATTCGTCCTGGTTGTGGATGTTCAGGCGGCGGGTCAGGTCGCCTTCGCCATCGGCAATGTCTTGCATGGCGCGGGTCATCACATGCAGGGGCTGCATGAGCAGGCGAATCAGCAGGCCCAGCAGGGCGATGGTCAGGGCCACGGCGGTCAGGGTGGCGATCAGGGCCGAGGTACGGAATTCGCTGAGCATGGCGAAGGCCTTGTCCTTGTCCACCGACAGGCCGATGTACCAGTTCACCGAAGACAGGCCCTTGATCGGGGTGAAGGTGACGATGCGGGTTTTGCCGTCGACGCTGACCTCACTGAGCTCGCTGCTGATGCGCGGGGTGTCCTGGGGATAGACGTCCTTGAGATTCTTCATCACCAGGTTCTTGTCCGGGTGCACCAGGATCTTGCCGTCGGCGCTGATCAGGAAGGCGTAGCCCATGCCGTCGAAGTCCAGGGCGTTGATGCTGTCGGCAATCACCTGCAGGCTGAGGTCGCCGCCCACTACACCAACACGCTGGCCGGCCTTGATCACGCTGTCGACAATGGAAATCACCAGTTGGCCGGAGGCCAGGTCGATGTAGGGTTCGGTCAGGGCCGAGCCATTGGTGCTCTCCGCACTCTTGTACCAAGGGCGTGCGCGAGGGTCGTAGCCGTCGGGCATCTTGCTGTTGGGGCGGATGATGAAGGTGCCATCCTTGTTACCCAGGTAAGCCCCCATGAAGGTTGAGCTCACGGACTTCTGTTCCAGCAGATTGCTGACATTGGTCGGGTCGGGGTTCAGCGCTACCGATTGCGAGATGTTCTCGATCAGCAAGGCGCGACCGGCGAGCCAGGTCTGAATATTTTTTGCCGTAACGTCGCCCATTTCCTGAAGATAGTTGTCCAGATCATCACGAATGGCGTTGCGTTGCAGGTAATCGTTGTAGAGCGTGAATAGCGCAAATGCAGCTATGACGATCAGCGAGGCGGCAAGCAGGATCTTGTGGCTGAAGCGCAGATTTTTGTTCATGGCTTGGTGTGTCCGCTAAGGTCTTTGAGTCCAGGGCATCGGGTTGGAAAAGCGCGCAGAATGGGCGGTGTTATAAGTAAGCTGATATCTCCATCTATCCCAAAGGAATTACCTGACCTTTATTTCAGATACTTCTGATCCATCATTTCTTCATATCGACCGTGTAAGGCCAAAGCTTAACCAGGGGTGACAAAATGCCTGATTTATCGCAACTCGTTATCGGTGCCGACCTTGGTGGTCAGCCGATCGCTCAGGCCATGCGCCTGGCCAACCGCCATGGCCTGGTGGCGGGCGCCACCGGCACTGGCAAGACCGTGACCTTGCAACGCCTGGCCGAGGCCTTCAGTGACGCCGGGGTGGCGGTGTTCGCTGCGGATATCAAAGGCGATTTGTGCGGGCTGGGGGCGGCGGGCAATCCACAGGGCAAGATTGCCGAACGGATCGCCGGTATGCCGTGGCTTGAGCATAAGCCTCAGGCGTATCCGGTAACGCTGTGGGATATCCAGGGGCAATCCGGTCATCCCTTGCGTACCACCTTGAGCGAAATGGGCCCATTGTTGCTGGGCAGCCTGCTTGAACTCACCGACAGCCAGCAGTCTGCGCTGTATGCCGCGTTCAAGGTGGCGGACCGTGAAGGGCTTTTGTTGCTGGATTTGAAGGATCTCAAGGCGCTGCTCAATCACCTCAAGGACAACCCTCAACTGCTGGGAGATGACGCGGCGCTGATGACCACAGGTTCCAGTCAGGCGCTGTTGCGGCGCTTGGCGACCCTGGAGCAGCAAGGGGCGGAAGCTCTGTTCGGCGAGCCTGCGTTGCAACTGGAAGACATTCTGCAACCGGCGGCCGATGGCCGTGGGCGGATTCATCTGCTCGATGCCAGCCGTCTGGTGCACGAGGCACCGAAAGTCTATGCGACCTTCCTTTTATGGCTGCTGGCTGAGTTGTTCGAGCAACTGCCGGAACGCGGTGATGCGGACAAGCCTGTGCTGGCCCTGTTTTTCGACGAGGCCCACTTGCTGTTCGCGGGCACTCCCAAGGCTTTGCAGGATCGACTGGAACAGGTGGTACGGCTGATTCGTTCCAAGGGAGTGGGGGTTTATTTCGTAACCCAATCGCCAGGGGATCTGCCGGACGATGTGCTGGCTCAACTGGGCCTGCGTATTCAGCATGGCTTGCGGGCGTTCACCGCCAAGGAGCAGAAGTCGTTGCGGGCTGTGGCCGATGGTTTCCGTCCGAACCCGGACTTTGATGCACTGGCGGTGCTCACTGAGCTGGGTATCGGCGAGGCGCTGGTGGGTACTCTGCAAGACAAGGGCACGCCGGAGATGGTCCAGCGCGTGTTGGTGGCGCCTCCGCAATCGCGAGTCGGACCTTTGACCGAGGCTGAGCGCAAGGCCCTGATCGCCAGTTCGCCGTTACAGGGGCGTTATGACAAGCCTATCGATCGTGAGTCTGCCTATGAGGTGTTGATGGGGCGCAAGGACCTGGCGCCTGAAGCGCAGGCGACGCCCGACAAGCCTGGCGCTGAAGAACCGAGCCTGGCTGATCGGGCGGGTGAGTTCCTCGGCACGGCGGCCGGGCAGGCGTTGAAGTCAGCCATGCGTCAGGCGGCCAATCAGTTGGGCCGGCAATTGGTCAGGGGGCTGATGGGGTCGTTGCTGGGTGGCAGCAAGCGCCGCTGAAGCCTGGCGTCTGGGTCAGCCCCGTGGTTTGGCGTGGCTGGCCAGGCGCTCCAGGGCGGCACGCAGATTGGGATCAGTGATGCCTTCGGCTGTGGCCTGGATGGTTTCGGCGGCGTTGTTCGACAGATCCATGGTGTGCCCCACTGCGCCCTGTTGAACCGTGGGTGGCTGGACCTTGAACAGGATGCGCGTGAGGTTGCTGAACTCGTTGAACTCCTGCAATTGGCGCTGCAGGCGTTTTTGCTGATAGCGCAGGCGCGTAGCCCAGTGGCCATCGGTGACGATCAGCAGCAAGCTGCCTTCTCGCCAGGAGGCGACGTGGCAATGTTCGCGAGCAGCCGGCTGTAACTGGCTCTCCAGCAGGCGCTGCAGATGCGCCAGGCGCTGGGCGTGGCCGAGTATGGCTTTGAGTGGCTTGGCTTCGCGAAGAAGAACGGCAGGCGCGCGTGCCGTAAGGGGGCGAAATGCCATGATCAGAAACCTGAAGTTACAGAGGCGCCATGGTAGCAGAAAGCGCCCGGGGCACCGCTCTCATTGCTTTTTCGTACTTTGACTACTTTCTGGCGCTTTGCTGATCGTAATCATTAAGTTCTGTGGTCAATGGGCTTGAAGTTCGGCAAAAAGCCCTTATTTTAGGTGAGCCCCGTCACAGCGCTGTGCCAGCATCGTGGAATAACGCCACTTTCCTCACCATCGTTTCCGGGTAGAATGCTCGTTCGCATGCGGCCATGAGGGCTGCTCGGGCGACTCACGGGGCCGCCCTCCAACCCTATGTGTGGAAGATCCTGCCGATATGTTTGCGCCTTTGTTAAAGAAACTTTTTGGAAGCAAGAACGAGCGTGAAGTCAAACGCATGCTCAAGACGGTACAAATCGTCAATGCCTTCGAAGAGCAAATGGTGGCCCTTTCGGACGATCAATTGCGTGCCAAGACTGCCGAGTTCAAGGCCCGTATCGCCAAGGGTGAAACCCTCGACAAGCTGCTTCCCGAAGCCTTTGCGGTCGCCCGTGAAGCCGGTAAGCGCGTCATGGGCATGCGTCACTTCGATGTGCAGTTGATCGGTGGCATGACCTTGCATGAAGGCAAGATCGCCGAGATGCGTACCGGTGAAGGCAAGACCCTGGTGGCAACCCTGGGCGTCTACCTCAACGCACTGTCCGGCAAAGGCGTGCACGTAGTGACGGTGAACGACTACCTGGCTCGCCGTGACGCCAACTGGATGCGTCCGCTTTATGAATTCCTCGGCCTGACTGTTGGCGTGGTCACGCCGTTCCAGCCGCCGGAAGAGAAGCGCGCTGCCTACGCCGCCGACATCACCTACGGCACAAACAACGAATTCGGTTTCGACTACTTGCGCGACAACATGGCTTTCAGCATGGAAGACAAGTTCCAGCGCGAGCTCAATTTTGCCGTGATCGACGAAGTCGACTCGATCCTTATCGACGAAGCCCGTACCCCGTTGATCATCTCCGGTCAGGCTGAAGACAGTTCCCGCCTGTACACCGAGATCAACAAGCTGATCCCGCGTCTCGAGCAGCACATCGAGGAAGTGGAAGGCCAGGTCACCAAGGCTGGTCACTTTACTGTCGACGAGAAGACCCGTCAGGTCGAACTCAACGAAGCCGGTCACCAGTTCATCGAAGAAATGCTGACCCAGGTCGGCCTGCTGGCGGAAGGCGAAAGCCTGTACTCGGCGCACAACCTGGGCTTGTTGACTCACGTCTATGCCGGCCTGCGTGCCCACAAGCTGTTCAATCGCAACGTCGAATACATCGTCCAGGATGGCCAAGTGGTCCTGGTGGACGAGCACACCGGCCGGACCATGCCGGGGCGTCGCCTGTCCGAAGGCCTGCACCAGGCCATCGAAGCCAAGGAAAACCTCAACATCCAGGCCGAGAGCCAGACCCTGGCCTCGACCACTTTCCAGAACTACTTCCGTCTGTACACCAAGCTGTCCGGCATGACCGGCACCGCCGACACCGAAGCCTTCGAGTTCCATCAGATCTACGGCCTGCAGGTGATGGTGATTCCGCCGAACAAGCCGCTGGCTCGTAAGGACTACAACGACCTGGTGTTCCTGACCGCGGACGAGAAATACGCCGCGATCATCAATGACATCAAGGAGTGCATGGCCCAGGGCCGTCCGGTGCTGGTGGGTACTGCGACCATCGAAACTTCCGAGCACATGTCCAACCTGCTCAACAAGGAAGGCATCGAGCACAAGGTCCTGAACGCCAAGTTCCACGAGAAGGAAGCGGAAATCATCGCCCAGGCCGGTCGCCCGGGGGCCTTGACCATCGCTACCAACATGGCCGGTCGTGGTACCGACATCCTGCTGGGTGGTAACTGGGAAGTGGAGGTCGCCTCTCTGGAGAACCCGACGCCTGAGCAGATCGCCCAGATCAAGGCCGATTGGCAGAAGCGTCACCAGCAAGTGCTGGAGTCCGGTGGCCTGCAGGTAATCGCTTCCGAGCGTCACGAGTCGCGCCGTATCGACAACCAGCTGCGTGGTCGTGCCGGTCGTCAGGGTGACGCCGGTTCCAGCCGTTTCTACCTGTCCCTGGAAGACAGCCTGATGCGTATCTTTGCCTCTGACCGGGTGAAGAACTTCATGAAAGCGTTGGGCATGCAATCCGGCGAGGCGATCGAGCACCGCATGGTGACCAACGCCATCGAGAAGGCTCAGCGCAAGGTGGAAGGCCGCAACTTCGACATCCGTAAGCAATTGCTGGAGTTCGACGACGTCAACAACGAACAGCGTAAAGTGATCTATCACATGCGCAATACCTTGTTGGCTGCAGACAACATTGGCGAAACCATCGCCGATTTCCGCCAGGACGTGCTCAACGCCACCGTCAGCGCGCATATTCCGCCGCAATCGCTGCCCGAGCAGTGGGACGTGGCCGGTCTGGAAGAGTCGATCCAGAGCGGTTTCGGTGTAAGCCTGCCGATCCAGCAGTGGCTCGACGAAGACGATCACCTGTACGAAGAAACCCTGCGCGAGAAGCTGCTCAACGAGTTGATCGCCGCGTACAACGAGAAAGAAGACCAGGCCGGTGCCGAAGCGCTGCGTTCTTTCGAGAAGCAGATCGTACTGCGGGTACTGGATGACTTGTGGAAAGACCACCTGTCCACCATGGACCACCTGCGCCACGGTATTCACCTGCGCGGTTATGCGCAGAAGAACCCGAAGCAGGAGTACAAGCGCGAGTCCTTCACCCTGTTCTCCGAGTTGCTGGATTCCATCAAGCGCGACTCGATCCGCGTCCTGTCCCATGTGCAGGTTCGTCGCGAAGATCCGGCAGAGGAAGAGGCACGCCTGCGTCAGGAAGCCGAGGCACTGGCTCAGCGCCTGCAGTTCGAACACGCCGAGGCTCCGGGTCTGGATCAGCCGCAAGCGCAGGAAGAAGGGGTTGATGTCGATGTCGCCCTGGCTACCGCGCCGGTGCGCAACGAACAGAAACTGGGACGCAACGAACTGTGCTACTGCGGTTCGGGCAAGAAGTACAAACACTGTCACGGCCAGATCAACTAAGATCCTCGCCAGACACTGAAACACCCGCGCCGTGACGGCATCCGCCGTCGCGGCGTTTTTCCATTTGCAACACCGTCTTTTGAGACGACGGTGCAGACACCTGATAAGAGGAGCGCATTCATGGCTGTTGGTCTTGGTCCTTTGCCTACGTTGCACCCGGTTGCCGGTTTTGAGCTCGGTATCGCTTCGGCCGGCATCAAGCGCCCCGGGCGCAAGGATGTGGTGGTCATGCGCTGTGCCGAAGGCTCCACCGTAGCCGGTGTGTTCACGCTCAACGCGTTCTGCGCCGCGCCGGTGATTCTGGCCAAGCAGCGTGTGCAGGGGGCGGTGCGTTATCTGCTGACCAACACCGGTAATGCCAACGCCGGTACCGGCGAGCCGGGCCTGGCTGCTGCCACCCGCACTTGCGCCAAGCTGGCGGAGCTGGCCGGCGTCGATGCCAGCGCTGTGCTGCCGTACTCCACTGGGGTGATTGGCGAACCGCTGCCGGTAGAGAAAATCGAGGGGGCTCTGCAAGCCGCACTGGATGACCTGTCCGTGGACAACTGGGCGGCTGCGGCCACCGGGATCATGACCACTGACACCTTGCCCAAGGGCGCCAGCCGCCAGTTCCAGCACGATGGCGTGACCATCACCGTGACCGGTATCAGCAAGGGGGCGGGGATGATCCGTCCGAACATGGCTACCATGCTCGGCTACATCGCCACCGATGCCAAAGTCTCCCGGGAAGTGCTGCAGAACCTGTTGCTCGACGGTGCCAACAAGTCTTTCAACCGCATCACCATCGACGGCGATACCTCCACCAACGATTGCTGCATGCTGATCGCTACCGGTCAGGCCAAGCTGCCGGAAATCACTAAGGCCGAGGGCCCGCTGTTCGCTGCCCTGAAGCAGGCGGTGTTCGAGGTGTGCATGGAGGTGGCCCAGGCCATCGTCCGTGATGGCGAAGGTGCAACCAAGTTCGTCACCGTTGAAGTCAACGGCGGTGGCACTCATCAGGAATGCCTGGACGTGGGCTACACCGTGGCTCACTCGCCGCTGATCAAGACCGCCCTGTTCGCCTCCGATCCGAACTGGGGCCGCATTCTCGCCGCCGTCGGCCGTGCTGGCGTAGCGGATCTGGATGTCAGCAAGATCGATGTGTTCCTCGGTGAAGTCTGCATTGCCAGCCGTGGTGCGCGTGCTGCCAGCTACACCGAGGCCCAGGGCGCGGCCGTGATGCAGCAGGAAGAAATCACCATTCGCATCGAATTGGGGCGTGGTGCGTGCAGCGAAACCATCTGGACCACTGATCTGTCTCACGAGTACGTGAAGATCAACGCGGAATACCGCACTTAAGCACCTCTCCGGCAACGCTGCTCCAGCCACTGTGGGAGCCGGCTTGCCGGCGAAGCGCGCATCTCAACGCCTGGTCCGTGAGGGCCAGGCCCAATGCCTGATCAGAGGAAACAGTGCGGTGAAACGAGTACATGTGGCTGCGGCCGTCATCCGGGATGCCAGCGGCAAGATCCTGATTGCCCGGCGTGCCGATACTCAGCATCAAGGTGGCCTGTGGGAGTTTCCCGGAGGCAAGGTCGAGGCTGGCGAAGCGGTACAAACCGCGCTGGCCCGCGAGCTGCAGGAAGAGTTGGGTATCGTCGTACAGACGGCGCGCCCACTGATCAAGGTGCAGCACGATTACCCGGATAAACAGGTGTTGCTGGATGTCTGGGAGGTTTCGGCATTCAGCGGCGAGCCTCACGGCGCCGAAGGCCAGCCCTTGGCCTGGGTCAGCCCTCGTGAGCTGGCCGATTATGAATTCCCCGCGGCCAATCAGCCGATTGTCGCTGCAGCGCGTTTACCCGCTCACTACCTGATTACCCCAGAAGGCTTGGAAACTCCGACCTTGCTGCGAGGCATGCAGAAAGCCATAGCCCAGGGCAGCAAGCTGATTCAGTTGCGCGCCCCTGGTGGCTACGATCCGCAGTACCGCGATCTGGCGGTGGACGCAGTGGGCCTGTGTGCGGGCAAGGCGCAGTTGATGCTCAAGGGGCCTTTCGAGTGGCTGGGGGATTTTCCCTCCGCCGGCTGGCACATTACTGCGGCGCAATTGCGCAAGTACGCCAGCGCGGGGCGGCCTTTTGGCAAGGATCGCTGGTTGGCCGCCTCCTGCCATAACGCTGAGGAGCTGTCCCTGGCGCAGCAGATGGATGTGGATTTCGTGACCTTGTCCCCGGTGCAGCCGACCCAGACTCACCCCGATGCCCAACCCCTGGGCTGGGAGCAGGCGCAGCAGTTGCTCAGTGGTTTCAACAGGCCTGCCTATCTGCTGGGAGGCGTGGGGCCTGCCGAGTGCCGGCAAGCCTGGGAAGCCGGTGCTCAAGGTGTTGCCGGTATCCGTGCCTTCTGGCCCCAGGACTGAAGGCATCCTCTGTGGCAGTGCTGGCTAGCGGCTGTCTATGGAACTGGCTTGCCAGCGCATCGTCGGCCGTTGCCCAAGGCCCGTGGTCCTGATCGCCGGCAAGCCTGCTCCTACGCGGAGGGTTTGGCGGCGGCCTGCCAGAGGATTTCGGCGATGCCCTGGCGCTTGGCAATCAGGCGCGCCGCGACAAACAGCAAGTCCGACAGGCGATTGATGTAGGCCAGTCCCACTCCCTGCAAGGGTTCCACGGCATTCAGGTGTTGGCAGCGACGCTCGGCGCTGCGAGCCAGGCTGCGGCAAACGTGGGCCTGGGCGATCAGTGACGAACCACCGGGGAGGATGAAGTTCTCCAGGGGGCCCAGCTCTTCATTCCAGATATCGATGGCCGTCTCAAGACGCTCCACCTCTGCTTCATTGAGGGCTTGATACACCGGCATTGCCAGTTCGCCCCCCAGATCGAACAGCCGGTGCTGACAGGGGGCCAACACCTCGATGATTTCCTTGAAGCCCTGGCAGGTATCAGCCTGCTCTTCCAGGCCGGCCAGGAGCAGTCCCAACTGGCTGTTCAAGGTGTCGACTTCACCGATGGCTTCCACTCGAGGATGATCCTTGGCAACCCGGCGGCCGTCTCCGAGTCCGGTTTCGCCTTTGTCGCCGGTGCGGGTGTAAATCTTCGACAAGCGAAAACCCATGCTTAATTCTCCAGTGGTAGGGGTTCTTGAATCTGGGGCTGGCTGCTGGCCAGGGGCAGGCGCAAGGTAAAGCAGGTGCCTTGGCCCCGGGTCGATTGCACTTCCATTTGCCCCTTGTGGTTGTTGGTGATGATGAAGTACGACACCGACAGTCCGAGTCCGGTGCCCTGGCCGATCTCCTTGGTGGTGAAGAAGGGCTCGAAGGTGCGTTTGCGCACGCTTTCGCTCATGCCGACACCGTTGTCTTCCACCTGGATTTCCGCCCAGGGCGGATTCAGCTTGGTGCGCAGGATGATACGACCGGGTTCGCTGTCGTCCTCACGCTGGTGAATGGCCTGGGCGGCGTTCTTCAGCAGGTTGAGCAACACTTGCTCCAGCTCGTTGGCGGTGCCGGGCACGGGCCCCAGGTTCGGGTCGAACTGACGGATAATCGCCTGCCCCTTGAAGTCGAAGCCTATGGCCAGGTCAAAGTCATTGCTGGCGATTTCCACCGCCTGATCAATCAGTGCCGGCAGATCGCAGGGGGCCATCTGGCGATTGCTGCGCCGGCTGAAACTGAGCATGTGAGTGACGATCTTGGCGGCGCGGGCCCCGGCTTGTTGAATACCATCGAGCAACTGCGGCACTTCGCGGCTTTCCAGATAGTGGTTGACGGTTTGCAGTTCGACGCCGATCTGCTGCGCGTGTTCCAGGTTCTTGGGCAGATCGGGAGACAGCCGGCGACGAATGTTCTGCACGTTGTGCAGGATCGCTCCCAAAGGGTTGTTGATCTCGTGGGCCATGCCGGCCGCAAGACCACCCACCGACAGCATCTTCTCTGATTGCACCATCATTTCTTCCAGGGACAGGCGCTGGGTGATGTCGTCGATCCGAATCACCACGCCGCGACCGGCACCGCCCATCAGTGGGTAGAAGGTCAGGGCGTAGTGCTTGGCTTCCTCATCCTTGAACCAGGTCACCCGCTCGACCTTGGTGACGGTGTGCTGCTCGACGGTTTCCTTGAGTTGCGGCAGGAACGGCTTGAGGGGTTCGAAGGCGAGGAAGATCGGCTGGTTCAGGGCTTCGTCCAGGCGAGTGCCGGACAGGGCACTGGCTTCCTGGTTCCATTGGGTGACGTATAACTGCTCATCCAGGGCGATCAGCGCCGAGGGCATGGAGTCGATGATGCTGTTGAGATAGTTCTGGAAGCCGGTGAGTTTCTTCTCGATCTTGCTGCGCACCTGGACTTCCAGTTCCAGCTTGCGGTTGGTATGGCGGGTTTCCTCCGCCAGCCCCTGGGCTTGATCGTAGGCGGCCTGGGAGTCGTCCCGGGCACGTTTGAGCTGTTGTTCCCGGGCTTCGATGCGCGACAGCATGGTGTTGAAGGCTTCCGCCAGGCTGCCGATTTCATCGTGGTTGCCTCGGGAGGCGCGCAGAGAGTAGTTCTCTTCGCGAGTCACCTGGCGCGAAAGCACCTCGAGCTGGTGAATGGGCTGGGTGATCAGGCGCTTGATCTGCCGGGCGATGATCAGCCACAGCAACACGCTGAAAATCAGGATCCCCAGGCTTGCGGTGAGGGTGCCGGTGTAGAACGCCATCGGCAGTTCGCTGGTGGCCACCAGCAGCAGATGGCCAGGCGCCTGGCCCGGGCGGGGCAGGGCAATCACTTGGTTGCTGCGAAATTCGGTCAGTTGCCAGGCTTCGATGTGTCGGTAACGTTCGGGCAGCTTGAGGTGTTCACCGTGTTGCAGTTGGGCCAGGCGCATGCCCTTGCCGTCATAGAGAGCGGCCGCCCGCAGGGGGGTATAGCTGTCCAGCTCGCTGAGCAGCTTTTGCGCGTCCTCGGGAGAGTTCAGGGCCTGTGCCGCCAGGGCCGGGTTGGACACCAGCCGACCTATGGTCTGTAGCGCCTGGGGCGCCATGCTTTCCTGGGATATCCAGTAAGCGGCGCTGATAAAGGTTAGGTTGGCGACCAACAGCACGGTGGTCAGCAGGACAAGCAGGGCAGCCAGGAGCTTTTGGCCCACGGGCAGGTTTTCAAGACGCTGGCGCAATGGCATCGGCTGTATCGCTGGAAATGAGCAAGTGGGCAGCGTAGCCGCTGCTCAGTCGCTGGGCAATCCGAGTAAACGCAGGTGACTCACCAGACGTTGCTGCAACTGTTGCAGATGAGGCAGTTGCAAGCGGTGACGGGCGGCGGCCTGGCAGGCGTAGCCCAGTAAGTAGCTGATTTCGGTCCGCCGTTGACTGGCCACATCCTGATGCATCGAGGAGTAGTTGGCAGCGGTGGCCTGGATGACCCGCTCCACCTCCTGCTGCAGGTTCTGCGCCGCAGTAGGTTGGCCGCAGCATTGCAGCAACTCGCTCAGCTCGGCGCACAAGGTTGCCACTTCGCATTGGTGTTGCTGCAGGCCGCCGTTGCGACAGTCGTGCAGCACCGTCAAAGGATTGATCGCACAATTGAGCGCCAGCTTGCGCCAGAGTCGGGTCAGTATCTGGGTGCTCCATTCGTGGGGGATGCCACTGCTGCTCAACTCATCCAGCCAGATCGGCGGGGTAGGGTGGCCTGAGTCGCCCAGCCAGGTGTAGCCATGGCCGGCGAAGACTACTCGCCAGTCACCGTCGCGAAATGCGCCTTCGGTGCTGGAGGCGGCAATGCAGCGCGCTTGGGGTACTCTGGCGGCCACTGCGTCCTGGCTGCCCAGGCCATTTTGCAGCAGGATCAATTCGGCTCCCTGGGCCAGGCGGGGGGCGATGCTTGCTACCGCGGCTTCGGCGTCGTAGGCCTTGCACGCCAGCAGCAGGCGATGGATGGGGGCGGTGCTATCGCAGGTTTCCCCGGGTATGGCCTGCAAGCTGCTTTGGCCCTGCTCCACCAGGGTCAGGCCGCCTGCCGCCTGATAGGCCTGCAGGCGTGACTGATCGCGCAGGATCAGGCGCACGGGCAAGCCGGCGCGGGCCAGGCGGGTGGCCCACAAGGTGCCGAGGCTGCCGGCGCCGAGAACATGCCAGGTCGTGGACATCAAGTTTTCGCTCTGTTTCGCAGCCCCGCAAAGGGCGCGCGGTGAAGGAGTGGAAAGACCCGTTATAATGAGCGCGGATTTTAACCGCAAGCCGGGCGTGTTCGATGTTTTGAACAGCGCCCCTTTTTATTTGGAGAGATTACATGCCGTCGTTTGACGTGGTATCCGAACTGGACAAGCACGAAGTCACCAACGCGGTGGAAAACGCCGTCAAGGAACTGGATCGCCGTTATGACCTCAAGGGCAAGGGCAGCTTCGAGTTCAAGGACAAGGAACTGACTGTCAACCTGACCGCCGAAGCTGAATTCCAGCTTGAGGCCATGATCGAGATCCTCAAGCTGGCCCTGGTCAAGCGCAAGATCGACGTGCAGTGCCTGGAGGTCAAGGACGCTTTTGCCTCGGGCAAGGTGATGAAGCAGGAAGCCGTATTAAAGGAAGGCATCGATAAAGAGCTGGCGAAGAAGATCGTCGCCCATATCAAGGATGCCAAGCTGAAAGTGCAGGCGGCGATTCAAGGCGAGCAGGTACGGGTTACCGGCAAGAAGCGCGACGACCTGCAAGAGGCCATCGCTGCTCTGCGTGCCAAGGAATTCGGCATGCCGCTGCAGTTCAACAACTTCCGCGACTGACCCACTTCTCCGGGAACCTCTAGAGCTTTTTGGCGTCCGAGGCCGGAGCTATGGCAGAAACGATTGAGCTCCAGGTGAGCCGGTCGTTCTGCCGATCAGTCATGCACGCCGCAACCCCGGGAATCTGGAGAGATAGATGGATTTGAACGCTGAAGTAGACAACCTGGTCCGGGCTTCCCAAGCCTGGATTCCCATGATCATGGAATACGGCAGCCGGGTGCTGCTGGCGGTCATCACCCTGGCCATCGGCTGGTGGCTGATCAACAAACTGACTCATAAAGTGGGCAAGCTGCTGGCGCTGCGCAATGCCGACCTGGCGTTGCAGGGTTTTATCAGCAGCTTGGCCAACATCATTCTCAAAGTGCTGCTGATCGTCAGCGTGGCCTCGATGATTGGTGTCGAAACCACCTCTTTCGTCGCCGCGATCGGTGCTGCCGGTCTGGCCATCGGCCTGGCCTTGCAAGGCAGCCTGGCGAACTTCGCCGGCGGGGTGCTGATCCTGCTGTTCCGCCCATTTCGTATTGGCGACTTCATTGAAGCCCAGGGCATCAGCGGTAGCGTGGACAGCATTCAGATCTTCCACACCGTGTTGCGTACCGGTGACAACAAGACGGTGATCGTGCCTAACGGCAACCTGTCCAACGGCATTATTACCAACTACAACCGTCAGCCGACCCGCAAGGTAGTGTTCGACGTGGGTGTGGACTACGACGCGGATCTGCAGAAAGCCCGCGAGGTGCTGCTGGAGTTGGCGAAAGACGAACGTGTGCTGGCCGATCCTGCACCGGTAGCTGTGGTGTCCACTCTTGGAGACAGCGCGATTACCCTGTCGCTGCGGGTTTGGGTCAAGACTGAGGACTACTGGGACGTAATGTTCCAGTTCAATGAACTGTCCCGTGATCGCTTGAAGGCAGCTGGAATCGATATTCCCTTCCCGCAGCGAGTGATTCGTGTGGTTCAGGAAGCCGCTGTGTAGTAAGTCAGTTTCAAAAGTTGGCCGTACAGTCAACTAATGCTGTTCAAGACAGGGGGCTATCGGCCCCTTGTTGGTTTCAGGGGGCGGCCATTGATAGCTATCAAGTTGTAACCAGTATCAGCGAACATCAACTATTGATGTCTGTTTTCTTAGTTAGCTTGCTATTAAGTTTGCTGTTCGTCGTCAGTGCTTTTGCAAGCATAAAAAACCGCCGCCCTGATTCAGGACGGCGGTCTTTATTTTAACTGCGTGTTAGCGTACTCAGCTGAGCACTGAAATTACAAGATGCTCAGTGGGTACTCAACGATCAGGCGCAGGTCGTTCAGGTTGTCGTAGTTAGTCGCGCGGTAGTCGCTGTTGGTGCCACGATAGATCGCGTTACGCAGACGGAAGGACAGGTCCTTGGCCGGGCCTTCCTGAAGTACGTACTTGGCTTCTACGTCCCATTCGTGCTCTTTACCATCGCTGGAGTCAGCAACGGTAACGTTGCTGCCACGAATGTAGCGGGTCATGAAGCTCAGGCCTGGTACACCAAAGGAGGCCATGTTCAGGTCGTAGCGCGCCTGCCAGGATTTCTCATCTTCACCAACGAAGTCGGAGATCTGCACGGAGTTGGCTACGTAAACGGTACCGCCACCGTCGACGCCGTAGTTGTAGCCGGTTTTACCAGCGGACTGCTGGAAGGCCAGGGTGAACTTGTGGGCTTCGATGCTATAGGCGGCTGCCAGGCTCCAGACGCGGTTGTCCAGGTCGCCGGCCAGCTTCTTGCCGTCGTCCTTGCTGCGGTAGCCGTTGAAGTCGAAGTTCAGCGACTGTTTGTCGCTCAGCGGCAGGGTGTAGTTGACGTTGACGTACTGCTTCTTCCAGTAGTCTTCAACGTCGGAAGCGTGCACGGCGAAAATGAAGTTCTCAAGACCCGAGTAGGTGAAACCAGCGATGTTCGCTGCGCTCAGCCCTGGGTTTTGCTTGCCTGTGACACGGCTGCGACCGTTGATGCTGTCACGGCCCATGCCAGTTTGCGCGCTTAGAGCGGTGAAGCGACCGGCGCTCAGTTCCAGACCTTTGATCTCGTTGCTGGTGATCAGGGTACCGGTGGCGACTTCAGGCAGCAGGCGGCCGTCGTCGGTGGTGAAGACTGGGCTGGATACGAACTGGTTGCCGTATTTCAGAACGGTGTCGGAGATGCGGAATTTCGCTGCTGCGCCCAGTTTGGACTGGGTGTTTTCCGGTTCGCCGGAACCATTGGTGGCGAACAGACCGTTACCGGCACGACCTGCGCCGCCGTCGAGTTTCACGCTGCCCATGGCCATGGCATCGACACCAACACCGACGGTGCCTTGGGTGAAGCCGGATTGATAGTTGAGCAACTCGCTGATGCCGGTGTCTTGACGGTAGCCGCTGGTTTTATCGTCGGTGCCAGTGGTGTAAGTACCGTTACCACGACGTACGTTGCCCACGCCGTCTTTATAGTCACGGTTCATGTACATCGCACGGGTTTTCGCGGTCAGGGTGCTGTCTTCGATAAAGCCCTTTGCGTCGTCCTGGGAGGACGCGATTGCGAACTGCGAGGTGCCTGCTGATACAGCCAGGGCGATCATGCTCCACTTCATCACGCGCATCGTGATTTGCTCCTTTGGTTTTAGAAGAGTACTGCCGTCCCACCTGTTTTATTATCTGGGCGGCTCTTTCTTTTTGTGTCGGCGCAAACTTATATCACGCTGACAATGTTGGCGATACTTGCCTATCTATCCTTTCAGCTTCTTTACGACCCTGTCGCAAATTGCTCGATTGGTGTCGCAATTCTGCAGCCAGTCTGTATTCGGACCAACAACTTATGCAGTGTTCTTCGAAGCAATATCACGAGGAATTGAGCCCCCCCCCATGTACACACTCTACAAAGCACCGCGGGGCAACCCTGCCACTATTATTATGAGTCTGTGACGGGCCACTTCGGGTGGTCCGCCGCAGACAATGTCGGGTTGAATGCAACAAGCGTGCACAAACCGATTTTGCCCCGTGTTTTTTCTGCTGGGCGGCATGCTGACCTGTAAAAACCGCATAAAATCGCTCTTCCAAGCGTCTTTTTGTTTGGCTTGACGCCATGCTCTTCCTGGTGCAGGGCTGTGCAATAAGTTGCACAGCGTGCCAAAACGTTACCGCCGCACACTGCAAAGTGAGTAGACGGCGGATGCTTGAGGATTCCAGCGTAGACCGTCTGTACGATTCTGGTGCAAAACTTTTGCAACGCTGTGCACGGTTCATACAGTCATGGGCAAGTAGGGTGAGGAACATCAATGGCTTGGCCAGTCACTTTTCGGGTGTTTCCTGTGCCTTGTACGCAAATGGTGCGAAGCGCCGGAAAGTGTCCTGCTGTGGGGCGTGGCTCTTGCATTGAGGTGGCTCCTTGCCAAGTGGTGCGGGGGCGCTATCCGGGCTCAGGCTCATTGATCATGAAGCCCGATGCATTCGCAGGTATGCTGCGCGTCTGTCGCCTGGCCAGTGCCGTTGATGCTGAAAACCAGGTTGGAATGAGTTGAGCGGGAGTAAGCGCGGTGTTCACTTTAGATTCACGGCTGCAACAAGACACATTGCCCATCGGGGATTTCCCCCTCTGCCGGTTGTTGCTGTCCAATGATGCAAACTATCCCTGGTTCATCCTGGTACCACGTCGGGAAGATATCAGTGAGTTGTTTCAGCTGGATGTCACCGACCAGCAGCAACTGTGGCGGGAAACCACGGCTCTGGCTGAAGTGCTCAAGGACGCCTTCGACGCCGACAAGATGAATGTGGCGACCCTGGGTAATGTGGTCAGCCAGTTGCATATGCATGTGATCGTGCGTAAGCGTGATGATGCCGCCTGGCCCGCGCCGGTTTGGGGCAAGCATCCGGCCAAGCCTTATAGTGCGCAGCAGGTTGAGGCGATCCGTGATCGGTTGCGGGTGGTGTTGGCCGATGATTTCCAGTTTCTGGAGGACTGAGCTATGAGTCTGGAAGAACGTGTAACCGATCTGGAGAGCCGTCTGGCGTTCCAGGATGACACCATTCAAGCCTTGAACGATGTGCTGGTATCGCAACAGAAGGTTGTGGAACGCCTGCAGCTGCAGATGAGTGCCTTGCTCAAGCGTCAGGAAGAAATGGTCGGGCAGTTCGAATCTTTCGATGAGGAGGCGCCGCCGCCACATTATTGAGGGAGAGCAGGTGTCTTTGATGCATAAAAAAACCGCGCCTTGGCGCGGTTTTTTTGTGGGCGTTGATCAGCGGCGTGGCAATGCGGCGATGACATCTTCGGCTTGCAGGCCCTTGTCGCGGTTCATCACCGAAAACTCTACGCGCTGGCCTTCTACCAGGACACGGTGGCCTTCTCCGCGAATGGCGCGAAAGTGCACGAAGATATCGTCCCCGGAGTCCCGGGAGATAAAGCCGAAACCCTTGGAGGTGTTGAACCACTTCACGGTGCCGGTATCGCGATTGCTCATGTCGTAAGTAGGCGCGGTGGAGGCCGCCGGTGAGGACTTGTAAAAGCTGATGGCCAGATGCAGGGCCACGGCGAGCACAGCGATCAACAAACTGGCCAGGACTGCCGGTTGGCCGCCAATGACAGGCATGGGTGCCAGCAGGGTGAGGGTTTGCAGGACCACAACCAGCACCAGCAGGGCACTGACCAGGTTCTGCAGATGATGGCGCGAGCCTTTGTTCCAGTAAGGGATAACTGGAGCGAGGATCAGGTTGAGCAGGCCGAAAAGGGCCAGGTAAATAGCATCGGGTTGTTGCAGGTAGGGAATTGCGTCGGATCTAAGGCTCGGAATCAAGGACAGCAGCAGAGCTGCAATGCCTGTCAGCAGGTGGACTATTTTCAACATTTTGATTAACTCACGTTAAGAAGGAAGCACAAGGAAGAGCTGATTACGCACGGTTCGCTTCTGAACAAATAGGTGAGGCGGTGGTTACGTACGCGGTGTCAGCCTATGCGCGCTGGCCGAAGAAATAGGCAACAGCGACACGGGCTCTATTTAACAGCAAAGCCCAGGCCTTCTCAAATCAGCAGCGGCACGTTGGCGGGGGGCGCAAATGCCGTGGCTCAGGCGGTGGGTTCGCAGTATTGGGCAAAGGCCTGTTCTAGACGGATGGCAGAGGGTTTGCCAAGGAACGTCGGTTTTTCCCTGCTGTCAAAATCGGCTCGAACTCAAGGCTTAAACGCCTTGGCTGGGCCGCGAGACAATCCACCGCAGGCTGATCGACGATCCTGGTCGGCGAGCGAGCAGTACTCTTGCTAGAGTGGTCCGGCAGCTGATTGGGTGAATCCATCCCGTTAACGGAGAGAAACATGGCAATTGATATCGGTATCAGCGAAGAAGATCGTAAATCCATCGTCGACGGCCTTTCCCGTCTGCTTTCGGATACCTACGTGTTGTACCTGAAAACCCATAACTTCCATTGGAACGTCACCGGTCCACAGTTTCGTACTCTGCACCTGATGTTCGAGGAGCAATACAACGAACTGGCCCTGGCCGTCGACCTGATTGCCGAACGTATCCGTGCCTTGGGCTTCCCGGCTCCGGGTGCCTATTCCATTTATGCCCGACTGTCCTCGATCAAGGAGGAGGAGGGCGTGCCGGCGGCTGAAGAAATGATCAAGCAGCTGGTGGCCGGTCAGGAAGCGGTAACCCGCACCGCCCGCGGCATCTTTCCGTTGCTGGACAAGGTCAGCGATGAACCGACAGCGGATCTGCTGACCCAACGTATGCAGGTGCATGAAAAAACCGCATGGATGCTGCGTTCTCTGCTGGAAAATCGTTAAGCCTGTAATCGCGAATGGCGCCCCGGGCGTCATTCGCGCCTTTTCACAGCGTCCGCTATCTATATGGTCATACGGCTGCACAGGGCCGATTTAATGGATATAATCCCGCTCTTTGCTAAGTAGCCCGAGCTTTGGCGTGGGCTCTGGCTGTAGTTCAAGCAGTAATCTGGATCGCCGAGACGCCCCCCATGCCCATATACGACTACCAATGCGCTTCCTGTGGTCATCAGTTGGAAGCCATTCAAAAGATCAGCGCCGCGCCGCTGGTCGACTGCCCTGCCTGCCAGGCGCCTGAGCTGAAAAAGATGCTGTCCATGCCCGGTTTCCGTCTCAGCGGTACCGGCTGGTATGAAACCGACTTCAAGACCGGCTCCAAGAAGAATCTGGCCGGTGGCGACAAAGCTGACTAAGTTGAACGACACGCGCGAGTTCTTGCACTATCCGGCACCTTGAGGTGCGCAAGGCCTCCATCGAATTTCGAATTACGAGAAGTGAAACCACTACCATGATGCGCAGCCATTATTGCGGCCAACTGAACGAAAGCCTGGAAGGTCAGGAAGTAACCCTTTGCGGATGGGTCCACCGTCGCCGTGACCATGGCGGAGTGATTTTCCTCGATATCCGTGATCGTGAAGGTCTGGCCCAGGTGGTGTTCGACCCGGACCGCGCTGAAACCTTCGCCGCCGCCGACCGCGTGCGCAGTGAATACGTAGTCAAGATCACCGGCAAGGTGCGTCTGCGCCCGGCCGGTGCCGGCAACGCCAACATGGCTTCGGGCATGATCGAAGTCCTGGGCTACGAGCTGGAAGTGCTGAACGAAGCGGAAACCCCGCCGTTCCCGCTCAACGAATACTCCGACGTGGGTGAAGAAACCCGTCTGCGCTATCGCTTTATCGACCTGCGCCGTCCGGAAATGGCCGAGAAGCTGCGTCTGCGTTCGCGCATGACCACCAGCATCCGTCGCTACCTGGACGAGAACGGTTTCCTCGACGTGGAAACCCCGATCCTGACTCGCGCCACTCCGGAAGGCGCCCGCGACTATCTGGTGCCGAGCCGTACCCACGCCGGCAGCTTCTTCGCCCTGCCGCAATCGCCACAGCTGTTCAAACAGTTGCTGATGGTGGCCGGCTTCGACCGCTACTACCAGATCGCCAAGTGCTTCCGTGACGAAGACCTGCGTGCCGACCGTCAGCCTGAGTTCACTCAGATCGACATCGAGACCAGCTTCCTCGACGAAAAAGACATCATGGGCCTGACCGAAGGCATGATCCGCAACCTGTTCAAGGAAGTGCTGGGTCTGGAGTTCGGCGAATTCCCGCACATGACCTTTGAAGAAGCCATGCGTCGCTACGGTTCCGACAAGCCGGACCTGCGCAACCCGCTGGAACTGGTGGACGTTGCCGACCAGCTCAAGGAAGTGGAATTCAAGGTCTTCAGCGGCCCGGCCAACGATCCGAAATGCCGTATCGCCGCCCTGCGCGTTCCTGGCGGGGCGAGCATGCCGCGCAAGCAGATCGATGATTACACCAAGTTTGTCGGCATCTACGGTGCCAAGGGCCTGGCGTACATCAAGGTCAACGAGCGCGCCAAGGGTGTTGAAGGCCTGCAATCGCCGATCGTGAAAAACATTCCGGAAGCCAACCTGAACGTGATCCTGGATCGCGTGGGTGCGGTCGACGGCGATATCGTGTTCTTTGGTGCCGACAAGGCCAAGATCGTCAGCGAAGCCCTGGGCGCCCTGCGCATCAAGCTCGGTCACGACCTGAACCTGCTGACCTGCGAATGGGCTCCGATGTGGGTAGTCGACTTCCCGATGTTCGAAGAGAACGACGACGGTAGCTTCACCGCCTTGCACCACCCGTTCACCGCACCGAAATGCTCGCCTGAAGAGCTGGAAGCCAACCCGGCTACTGCTCTGTCGCGCGCTTACGACATGGTTCTGAACGGCACCGAGCTGGGTGGCGGTTCGATCCGTATCCACCGCAAGGAAATGCAGCAAGCGGTGTTCCGCCTGCTGGGTATCAGCGAAGCCGAGCAGGAAGAGAAGTTCGGCTTCCTGCTGGACGCCCTCAAATACGGCGCGCCGCCGCACGGTGGCCTGGCCTTCGGTCTGGACCGTCTGGTGATGCTGATGACCGGCGCCCAGTCGATCCGTGAAGTGATCGCCTTCCCGAAAACCCAGAGCGCGGCCTGCGTCATGACTCAGGCACCGGGTCTGGTGGATGCCAAGGCTCTGCGCGAGCTGCACATCCGTCTGCGTGAACAGCCTAAGGCTGAATAAGCCGGCCCGATAAGGCGCACCTTCGGGTGCGCTTTTTCTATGGGTCGAGTTTTTGTTGCCCGTACCCGCCAAGTGGCACGGGCGATGTTTCAAAGAGAATTTGGAGCAAGTTATGGCAGGTCATTCCAAGTGGGCGAACATCAAGCACCGCAAAGAGCGTCAGGATGCCAAGAGAGGCAAGATCTTCACCAAGTGGATTCGTGAGCTGACTGTTGCCGCCCGCCAGGGCGGTGGCGATCCGAACTCCAATCCACGCCTGCGCCTGGCCCTGGACAAGGCCCTGGGCGCCAACATGAGTCGCGACATCATCGATCGTGCCATCGCCCGTGGCACCGGCGCTGCCGGCAGCGACGACGTGGTCGAGCTGACTTATGAAGGTTACGGCCCCAACGGCGTGGCGGTGATGGTCGAATGCATGACCGACAACCGCAACCGTACAGCGGCTGCTGTTCGTCATGCCTTCAGCAAGTGCGGCGGCAATCTGGGCACCGACGGTTCGGTGGCCTATCTGTTCGAGCGCAAGGGGCAGATCACCTTCGCCGAAGGTGTCGATGAAGACGCGCTGATGGAAGCAGCGATGGAAGCCGATGCCGACGACGTGGTCACCAACGAAGACGGTTCCATCGACGTGTTCACCTCGTTCGCCGGTTTCTATGGCGTGCGCAATGCCCTGGAAGCGGCAGGTTTCACTGCTGCGGACGCAGAAATCGTCATGCTGCCCACCACCAGTGCCGAACTGGATCTGGAAGGCGCGGAAAAGGTTCTCAAGCTGATCGACATGCTGGAAGACCTGGATGACGTGCAGAACGTCTATTCCAACGCCGATATTCCTGAGTCGGTTGCCGAGCAGCTCGGCTGATTCAACTGCACTAACCTTGAGGCCGGATGTGCGAAGCCGCGAGTGTTACGCGGCGGGGTGCCTCCGGCTTCTGCCTTTTCGCTGTTCCGGTCGTGGCCGGCAAGCCTCTTTATTCAAGCAGCAGGCGTTATGACTCTTATTCTTGGCATCGACCCCGGTTCGCGCATTACCGGCTATGGCGTGGTTCGAGACACGGGGCGCGGCTGTGTGTACGTGGCCTCCGGTTGCATCCGTACCGGCGCCGGCGAATTGCCCGAACGGCTGCAGATCGTCTATCGCGGTGTTCGTGAGGTCATCCAGACCTACGGTCCGGTGACCATGGGGATCGAGAAGGTGTTCATGGCGCGCAATGCCGACTCGGCGCTGAAGCTCGGTCAGGCACGTGGCGCGGCGATTGTCGCCGGCGCCGAAGAAGGACTGGAGATTGCCGAGTACACCGCCACCCAGGTCAAGCAGGCCGTGGCCGGTACCGGTGGCGCCAATAAGGAACAGGTGCAAATGATGGTCATGCACTTGCTCAAATTGACCACCAAGCCGCAGATCGATGCCTCGGACGCCCTGGCCATCGCCATCTGTCACGCCCACACCCGTTCCAGTCTGCTGCCTCATGGGCTGGGAACGGCACGCAGTCGTGGCGGTCGCTTGCGTCTCTGATAGCATCAGCGCAGTCATTTTAGGAGTGGAGCGTTGCGCGGCCGAGTCCCCGGCCCGCACGCTTGCTCTGTGAGTCGCCAGCTGCGGGCTGGCCATCGCCTAAGGATCTGAAACGTGATTGGACGCTTGCGCGGCACTCTGGCTGAGAAACAGCCGCCGCACCTGATTCTTGATGTAAATGGGCTGGGGTATGAAGTCGAAGTGCCGATGACCACCCTGTATCGCCTGCCGTCGGTCGGCGAACCCCTGACCTTGCACACCCATTTGGTCGTCCGCGAGGATGCGCAGTTACTCTACGGCTTCGCCAGCAAGCGCGAGCGAGACTTTTTCCGCGAGTTGATCCGTCTCAACGGTGTGGGCCCGAAACTGGCCCTGGCCTTGATGTCCAGCCTTGAGGTGGATGAGCTGGTGCGTTGCGTGCAGGCCCAGGACACCTCGGCCTTGACCAAGGTGCCCGGAGTCGGCAAGAAAACCGCCGAGCGCTTGCTGGTGGAGCTCAAGGACCGCTTCAAAGCCTGGGAAACCGTACCGAGCATGTTTGCCCTGGTGCCGAACCAGCCGGATGCGCCGGTGCCGGTGGCCAGCGCCGAGTCGGATGCGGTCAGTGCGCTGATCTCCCTGGGCTACAAGCCGCAGGAAGCCAGCAAGGCGGTTTCCGCGATCAAAGACAAAGGCTTGAGCAGTGAAGACATGATCCGCCGAGCCCTGAAGGGAATGATTTAAGTGATTGAAGCTGACCGTCTGATCGCCGCCACGGGCCCCCGTGAGCGCGAGGAAATCCAGGACCGGGCGATTCGTCCAGTCAGTCTGGCCGACTATATTGGCCAGCCTAGCGTGCGCGAGCAGATGGAGCTGTTCATCCAGGCGGCCCGCGGGCGCAACGAGTCTTTGGATCACACCTTGATCTTCGGCCCTCCGGGGCTGGGCAAGACCACCCTGGCCAACATCATTGCCGAGGAAATGGGGGTATCGATCAAGAGCACTTCCGGCCCGGTGCTGGAGCGCCCTGGTGATCTGGCGGCGCTGCTGACCAATCTTGAACCCCATGACGTACTGTTTATCGACGAGATTCATCGGCTGTCGCCGATCGTCGAGGAAGTGCTGTACCCGGCCATGGAGGACTTCCAGCTCGACATCATGATCGGCGAAGGCCCTGCGGCGCGCTCGATCAAACTGGACCTGCCGCCGTTCACTCTGGTGGGGGCGACCACGCGTGCGGGGATGCTGACCAACCCGTTGCGCGATCGTTTCGGTATCGTCCAGCGCCTGGAGTTCTACAGCACGGCGGATCTGGCGACTATTGTCAGTCGTTCCGCCGGCATTCTCGGCTTGCCGTTGGACCCGGAGGGCGCCTTCGAGGTGGCTCGGCGTGCCCGGGGTACTCCGCGGATCGCCAATCGGCTATTGCGCCGGGTGCGGGATTTTGCCGAAGTGCGAGCCAAGGGCCATATCACCAAGCCGATCGCTGATCTGGCACTGAACCTGCTGGACGTTGATGAGCGTGGCTTCGACCACCAGGACCGGCGTCTACTGCTGACCATGATCGAGAAGTTCGACGGTGGCCCGGTAGGGGTCGACAGCCTGGCTGCGGCCATCAGCGAAGAGCGTCATACCATCGAGGATGTGCTGGAACCGTACCTGATCCAGCAGGGCTACATCATGCGTACCCCTCGTGGTCGTGTGGTGACCCGGCATGCGTACCTGCACTTCGGTCTAAACATTCCGTCACGAATGGGGGACATGCCCGTGGTAGACGAATTCCTCGATGCCGTGGACGATTAGTAACCCGCGCCTTGTCGATTTATTCGGGGTTTGTGCTGTCCTAGGGACTGGCGTCGTTAAAACTTCACGAAAAGTCGTTCAAGAATGAAAAAACAGTTGCCTGGCCGGATTGGCAACCTGAGGAGTAAGCACTAGAGTATGCGCGCGCAAAACGGGCTTGAGCCGTTCGCACATCGTTGTCGCGTTTATTACGAGGACACCGATGCTGGCGGCATCGTGTATTACGTTAATTACCTTAAGTTTATGGAGCGGGCTCGAACCGAGCGGCTACGACACTTGGGCTTTGCCCAATCGCAGCTGGCAGGGGAGAACCTGTTATTCGTCGTGCATTCCAGCGAAGCGCGTTATCACGCGCCGGCGCGACTGGACGACGAGCTTCTGGTCAGTGCCCAAGTCACCGAATTGAACCGGGTCAGCCTGCGCTTCACTCAGCAGGTCAGGCGATCCACGGATAATGCGCTGCTCTGTGAAGGGCAGTTTTTGGTGGCCTGTGTGCGCGCCGACACTTTCAAACCCCGCGCCATTCCAGACGCTCTGCGTACGGCCTTTGCCGACGAGAGCAGCGCGGGTACACACTCAGAGCAGGAGATAAAGCGTGGAAGCTAACGTCGTCGACCATTCCTCCATGTGGAGCCTGGTCAGCAATGCCAGCGTTGTAGTGCAGTTGGTAATGCTGACCCTGGTTGCCGCATCGGTGACTTCATGGATCATGATCTTTCAGCGCAGCAACCTGCTGCGCGCCGGTCGACGTGCCCTGGAGAGCTTCGAAGAGCGCTTCTGGTCCGGTATCGACCTGTCCAAGCTGTACCGTCAGGCGGGCAGCAACCCTGACCCGGATTCGGGCGTAGAGCAGATCTTCCGTGCCGGTTTCAAGGAGTTCTCCCGTCTGCGCCAGCAACCAGGCGTCGATCCTGAAGCGGTCATGGAAGGCGTGGCCCGCGCCATGCGTGTAGCGATTTCCCGCGAAGAAGAAAAGCTCGAACAGAGCCTGCCGTTCCTCGCCACCGTCGGTTCGGTCAGCCCGTACATCGGTCTGTTCGGTACTGTCTGGGGGATCATGAACTCCTTCCGCGGCCTGGCTCAGGCACAGCAAGCGACCCTGGCCACTGTGGCCCCGGGTATCGCCGAAGCCCTGATCGCTACGGCCATCGGCCTGTTCGCGGCCATCCCGGCGGTGATCGCCTACAACCGTTTCGCCGCTCGTGGCGAGACGCTGATCAGCCGCTACTACACCTTCGCCGACGAGTTCCAGGCGATCCTGCACCGTAAAGTGCACACCAGCGAAGAGTGAGCAGGTAAACCCAATGGCCCGAGTTCGCCACAAACGCAAGCCGGTTGCCGAGATGAACGTGGTGCCCTACATCGACGTGATGTTGGTACTGCTGGTTATCTTCATGGTGACCGCGCCGATGCTCAACCAGGGCGTGAAAGTTGATCTGCCCAAGGTTTCCAGTGAAGCCTTGCCCCAGGACAACAACACCCAGGTACTGACCATTTCGATCAAGGCTGACAAGACCTACTACTGGAACCTTGGCAGTGAAGTCGACACCGAAAAGCAACAGGACAAGGCGATGACCTTGCCGCAGATGACCGACGCGGTGACCAAGATCATCCGTGCCGGCAACGAAGGCGGCAAACACACCCAGGTGTTCATTCGCGGTGATAAATCCGTCGACTACGGCGCCGTGATGGGTGCCATGGGCGGCCTGCAGAAAGCCGGAGTCGGTAACGTTGGCTTGATTACCGAGGCGCCCTGATGCACCAACAGCGAGAGCCGTCCGCCTCGGAAAGCTACTTCTGGCCTAGTGTCTGGGCAATTGCCTTGCACGTGCTGGTGTTTGGCATGCTGTTCGTCAGCTTCGCCATGACCCCGGAATTGCCCCCGGCCAAGCCGATCGTCCAGGCGACCCTGTATCAGCTGAAATCCAAGAGCCCGGCGACCACCCAGACCAATCAAAAAATTGCGGGTGAGGCGAAGAAATCCGCCGCGCGTCAGACCGAAGCCGAGCAGTTGGAGCAGAAGAAGGTCGAGCAGGAAGAGATCAAGGCTGCGGAACAAAAGAAAGAAGAGGCTGCTCAAAAGGCCGCGGAAGCGAAAAAGGCCGATGAAGCCAAGAAAGCTGACGAGGCGAAGAAGGCTGATGAAGCCAAGAAAGCTGCGGAAGCCAAGAAGGCTGAAGAGAAGCAATTGGCTGATGTAGCCAAGAAGAAAGCCGAAGAAGAAGCCAAGAAAGCCGCGGAAGAAGAGGCCAAGAAAAAGGCCGCTGAAGAAGCGAAGAAGAAAATCGTCGAAGACGCGAAGAAGAAAGCCGCGGAAGACGCGAAGAAGAAAGCTGAAGCTGACGAGGCGAAGAAAAAGATCGCTGAGGATGCGAAGAAAAAAGCTGCTGCCGACGCCGCGAAGAAAAAGGCCCAGGAAGCAGCGCGCAAATCTGCCGAAGAGAAAAAGGCTCAGGCCCTGGCAGACTTGCTATCCGATACGCCGGAGCGTGAAGCCACGAAGTCGGATGAGGTGGGGGACAGTGTCGCGGGCAGTTTCGATGACCTGATTCGTATCCGTGCAGCGGAAGGCTGGGCTCGTCCTCCTTCGGCGCGCAAGGGCATGACGGTGGAACTGCGGATCGGCATGTTGCCTGATGGCACGGTGACTACGGTTAGCGTGATCAAGTCCAGTGGTGATGGTCCGTTCGACGCTTCGGCGGTGGCGGCAGTCAAGAATATTGGGCGTTTGACAGAAATGCAGGGTTTGAGTCCGAAGGACTTCGCTCCCTATCGTTCATTCAAGATGACATTCACACCTGAGGATCTAGCCTTGTGAGAAACCTTCTTCGAGGAATGCTTGTCGTTATTTGCTGTATGGCAGGGATAGCGGCAGCGGATGAAAAAAACATTCTGGTCACCAGCGGCAGTGATCGGGCCACTCCGATCGCGGTAGTGCCGTTTGGCTGGCAGGGCGGTAGCGTGCTGCCGGACGACATGGCGCAGATCATCGGTGACGACCTGCGCAACTCGGGTTACTACGCACCTATCCCCAAGCAGAACATGATCAGCCTGCCGACCCAGGCCAGCGAAGTCATCTTCCGTGACTGGAAAGCCCTGGGCGCGCAGTACGTGATGGTCGGCAGCATTGTTCCAGCGGGTGGTCGCCTGCAGGTGCAATACGCACTGTTCAACGTCGCCACCGAGCAGCAAGTGCTGACCGGTAGCGTGTCGGGCAGCGTCGATCAGTTGCGTGACATGTCGCACTACATTTCCGACCAGTCCTTTGAAAAGCTCACCGGCATCAAGGGCGCGTTCTCGACGCGCCTGCTGTATGTGACGGCTGAGCGCTTTTCGGTGAACAACACCCGTTACACCCTGCAGCGTTCGGACTACGACGGTGCGCGGGCCGTGACTCTGTTGCAGTCCCGCGAGCCGATTCTGTCGCCGCGTTTTGCACCGGATGGCAAGCGCATTGCGTACGTGTCGTTCGAGCAGAAGCGTCCGCGCATCTTCGTCCAGCACATCGATACCGGGCGTCGTGAGCAGATCACCAACTTCGAAGGCTTGAACGGTGCACCTGCCTGGTCGCCTGATGGCAGCCGCCTGGCATTCGTGCTGTCCAAGGATGGCAACCCGGATATCTATGTGATGAACATGGCATCCCGGCAAATCAGCCGTGTCACCAGTGGCCCGGGCATCAATACCGAGCCGTTCTGGGGCAAGGATGGTTCCACCATCTATTTCACATCCGACCGTGGCGGCAAGCCGCAGGTCTATAAAAGCAATATCAACGGTGGTGGCGCCGAGCGTGTGACCTTTATTGGTAACTACAACGCCAACCCGAAACTTTCTGCTGACGAAAAGACCCTGGTAATGATTCACCGCCAGGATGGTTTCACCAACTTCCGGGTGGCGGCTCAGGATTTGCAGCGCGGTAGCGTAAAAATCCTTACAGACACCAACCTTGATGAGTCAGCTACTGTTGCGCCCAACGGCACCATGGTAATCTACGCCACCCGCCAGCAGGGCCGGGGAGTCTTGATGCTCGTGTCCATTAATGGACGTGTGAGGCTCCCGCTTCCTACCGCTCAAGGCGAAGTCAGAGAACCGTCCTGGTCCCCTTACCTGAACTGACGCGGCGCTACAATGTTTCACTTAACACACTGGGGTTCATTAGGAGTTTCACGATGGAAATGTTGAAGTTTGGTAAGTTTGCTGCGCTGGCTCTGGCCATGGCTGTGGCTGTAGGTTGCTCCTCCAAAGGTGGCGACAACGCCGGCGAAGGCGCTGTTGATCCAAACGCTGGTTACGGCGCTAACACTGGTGCTGTTGATGGCTCCCTGAGCGAAGAAGCTGCTCTGCGCGCAATCACCACCTTCTACTTCGAATACGACAGCTCGGACCTGAAGCCAGAAGCCATGCGCGCTCTGGACGTTCACGCCAAAGACCTGAAAGCAAACGGCGCTCGCGTTGTTCTGGAAGGCAACACCGACGAACGTGGTACTCGTGAGTACAACATGGCTCTGGGCGAGCGTCGTGCGAAAGCCGTTCAGCGCTACCTGGTTCTGCAGGGCGTTTCCCCTGCACAGCTGGAGCTGGTTTCCTACGGTAAAGAGCGTCCAGTTGCTACTGGCCACGACGAGCAGTCCTGGGCTCAAAACCGTCGCGTCGAACTGCGTAAGTAATTCGTCATGCGAACGTGCCGTCGTGCTGTAACTATTTTGGCTCTCAGTCTCACGCCGCTTGTGGCGTGGTCTGCGGTTCCTGTGGTCGATAACAACTCCGGCTATAACAATAGCGGGAGCAGTTATCCGCCAGCGGGTTATGGCACGAACGGCGCCTATGCCGGGGGAGGGGTTTCGCCCCCTGTCTCGGCACAGGGCGAGCTGTTCCAGCAACTGCAGCAAATGCAGGAGCAGATTGCACGGCAGCAAGGTGTGATCGAAGTTCTGCAAAATGATGTAGCGCGCATGAAGCAAGAAAGCCTGGAGCGATACCAGGATCTTGATCGGCGCATAGGAAGCGGTGTTGCACCTGCCGCGACTCCTGAGAATTCTTCTGCCGGTGGCGATAGCAATGCCGCCGGTGCCGCCGGCGCTGCTGCCCAGGCACCAGCTGCCAGCAGCGAACCCGGTGATCCGGCCAAGGAAAAGCTCTATTACGATGCTGCCTTCGACCTGATCAAAGCCAAGGATTTCGACAAGGCGAGCCAAGCTTTCTCGGCATTCCTGCGCAAGTACCCCAACAGTCAGTACGCCGGCAATGCCCAGTACTGGCTGGGTGAAGTGAACCTGGCCAAGGGCGATCTGCAAGGCGCAGGTCAGGCGTTCGCCAAGGTTTCCCAGCTGTATCCCAAGCACGCCAAGGTGCCGGACTCGCTGTACAAGCTGGCTGATGTAGAGCGCCGCCTGGGTCATACCGACCGGGTCAAAGGCATTCTGCAGCAGGTGGTAGCCCAGTATCCGGGCACTTCTGCCGCTCAGTTGGCACAACGGGATCTGCAACGCATGTAAATGCGTTGGCGGCCGTTACAAGAAACCCGCGCTTGCCGCGGGTTTTTTCGTTAGAATCCATGCCCTTTTTTCTGAAACACGCTTCCTGGGATCTGCGCGATGGCGGGGTTCCTTGAAGTGCCTGACGGAGGCGGACAGCCTGTTTAGCTGTTACGCCCGTGGCGACTATGCAAGACACATTGAGAATCACCGAAGTTTTCTACTCGTTGCAGGGGGAAACTCGGACTGCCGGGCTGCCCACGGTTTTTGTGCGCCTGACCGGTTGTCCGTTGCGTTGCCAATACTGCGACAGTGCCTACGCCTTCAGCGGCGGCACCCTGCGTACTCTCGACAGCCTGCTGGAGCAGGTTGCCGATTTCCGTCCGCGTTACGTCTGCGTCACCGGCGGCGAGCCGTTGGCCCAACCCAATGCCATTCCCTTGCTCAAGCAGCTGTGCGATGCCGGTTATGAAGTGTCGCTGGAAACCAGCGGCGCCCTGGATATCTCGGCCGTGGATCAGCGCGTCAGTCGGATCCTTGATCTGAAGACGCCGGGCTCCAAGGAAGCTCATCGCAATCGCTACGAGAACATCGAGCTGCTGACCGCCAACGATCAGGTCAAGTTTGTCATCTGTTCCCGCGAGGACTATGACTGGGCCGTGTCCAAGCTGATCCAGTACGGCCTTGAGCGACGTGCCGGCGAAGTGCTGTTTTCGCCGAGCCATCACGACCTGAATGCACGGGACCTGGCGGACTGGATCGTCGCTGACAACCTGCCGGTACGCCTGCAATTGCAGCTGCACAAATACCTTTGGAATGATGAGCCGGGGCGCTGACATGACTGAGCAAGCACAGAACCAAACCTTGACCGAAAAGCGTGCAGTGATCCTGCTCTCCGGTGGCCTGGACTCGGCCACCGTGGTGGCCATGGCCCGCGCCGAAGGCTACCGCTGCTACACCATGAGTTTCGATTACGGCCAGCGCCATCGTGCCGAGTTGCACGCTGCCGAGCGCGTGGCGCGGGATCTGGGCGTGGTGGAGCACAAGGTGATTGGCCTGAACCTCAACGGTATTGGCGGCTCGGCACTGACTGACAGTTCCATTGATGTGCCGGAAACTCCCGGTGAAGGTATTCCGGTGACTTATGTGCCGGCACGTAACACTGTATTCCTGTCCCTGGCTCTGGGCTGGGCGGAAGTCCTGGAGGCGCGGGATATCTTCATTGGCGTCAACGCCGTGGATTACTCCGGCTACCCGGATTGCCGTCCCGAGTTCGTCGAAGCGTTCGAGCGCATGGCCAATCTGGCGACCAAGGCCGGTGTCGAAGGGCAGGGCTTCCGTATCCAGGCGCCTCTGCAGAACCTCAGCAAGGCCGAGATCATCAAGGCCGGGGTGCGCCTGGGAGTGGATTACGGGCTGACGGTTTCCTGCTACCAGGCGGACGACAGGGGGCATGCGTGCGGTAAATGTGACAGCTGCCGTCTGCGTGCGGAGGGCTTCAATGCAGCCGGTATCAGCGATCCAACACCTTATTTTTGATTTTTTTCACATAGGGTGTTGAATTCCCGTTAGAAATCAGTATTATACGCGCCACCACACAGCGGGTCGTTAGCTCAGTTGGTAGAGCAGTTGGCTTTTAACCAATTGGTCGTAGGTTCGAATCCCACACGACCCACCATATTTGGCGGTTTAGAAAATCCGGAAGGCCCACGCAAGTGAGGATTTCCGGGTTTTTTTTTGCCTTGCAAAAACGTCCCTGCCGCGCTGCGATGGTTCAACTCACCAACTCCCCCCACGACTCAAAGACCCCGTGTTTCTATAAAGACTGGCCTTTTGCCGGTAGCCCGACTCCTCCCTAAAAACCTTGATAAATTCAGGGGCTTTATCTGAATTCCCACTTTTTTTCAGTGGTTATCGCTTTAAATTCGAAATAAGTGCGGGTCTCGTTGACAGTGCAAATGCCTCCCGCGTAAATCTTGCCGCCATTGCCGACAGGGGTTGCGTCCCTGGCAAGGAGAACACGTACCAGGGTCGGTAACTTCGCAACCAGCAGGGCTTTGCCCTGCCTGCACGAATCTGCCCCTGAGTATGTGCGTGAGTCACAAGCCCGGCTTACTCAAGGTGACAGGATGTTCACAGAAGCGGTTGCAATATCCGTTAAGCGCAGCGCCCCCTCCAGCCCTTCCGTTGTTCGTGGCAAGGGATGCTTTCTTTACGATGAGCAGGGCAAATCCTTTCTCGACATGTCCGGTGGCAGCGGCGCCGCCAACCTGGGTTATCAGCGCGATGACCTGGTCGAGGCCCTCAAGCGTCAATCCGAACTGCTGATTCATACCGGCTGGAATATCGACAACCCGCAGCGCCATGAAGTGGTGGCCAAGCTGGAGGGCCTGGTGCCCTACGCGCAAGCTTCGGTGTTTGCCGCGGTCACCGGTGCCGAGGCGATCGAGGTAGCGCTGAAAATCGCCCGCGCCGCGACCGGACGCCCGGGTGTGATGTATTTCCACAATTCCTTCCATGGCAAGACCCAGGGCGCCTTGTCGGTGACCTCCAACCGCGGTTTTCGCAAGCACCTTGCCGGTAGCGACAGCCTGCAACTGACCGCCCTGGCCCTGGATTATGACGCCGACCAGGACCCGGCCCGAGCCGCCTTGTGGCGCGAGCAACTGGCCGAGGATCTGCGCCAGGCGCAGCAGGCCAATCGCTTGCCGGCGGCGCTGATCATCGAACCGATCCAGGCGGCGGAAGGCATGTACCCGGTGCCCCAGGCGTTGCTCGAAGCGATTGTCGAACTGGGCAAGACCTTCGGCGTGATCACCATCTTCGATGAGATCTACACCGGTTTCGGTCGCACCGGGACCCCATTTTTCAGCAACCCGCAGCTACTGCCGGACTTGCTGGTCCTGGGCAAGGCCCTGGGCAACGGCCTGCCGATTTCTGCAGTGGTGGGCCGCCCGGAGTTGGTGGACTGCCTGGGGTATGCCGAGCATTCCTCCACCTTCACCCTGATGCCCCTGGCCTGCGCCGTGGCCTCCAAGGTGCTGGACATCTATCACCAGGAACAACCCTGGGAGTGGGCGGCGAGCAACGGCGCCTATCTGCGCCAGGCCCTCGAGGAACAGGGGGCGCAGGATGCGCGTTTGGTCAATGTGCGCGGTCGCGGCCTGATGCTCGCCTTCGATTTCGAGGGCCAGGGTCAGGGCGGTGATGTACTGGCCCTGCGCAACCGCCTGCTGGAGCACGGCGTGATCGTGCGCACCGGCGGACGCAATCCGGCGACGGTCAAGCTGACCCCGCCACTGAGCATCTCCCGGCAGGAAATCCAGGCATTCATGCAGACGCTGCAGGGCGTTTGCCGCTCCCTCTAATAACAACAAGGCAGGGATATCATGTTGCAGGCTTTTGCTCGCATGGCGGGTACCGATGTTGCAGGAATCATTGATGTCCAGGGCAGCCTTGGTTTTGCCGAGCTAGACCGGTTGCGCGAGGCCGTCAGTGCCGAATTGAAAGGGTTGCAGCAGCCGGTGGTGGCGTTGTATGCCAGCCATGGCCGGGCCATGTATGCGGCGCTGATCGCGGCCCTGTCCAGCGCCCGGCGCGTGGTGTTCATTGACCCGGCGAGCAACCTGGACGAACTGGCGCCGGTGCTTGAGCGCCTGGGCGTGAACCTGATCCTCAATGGCACGTCGCGGCCCGGCGCGCAACTGAGCGCCTCCTTGCCGGTGCTCGACCTGCTGCAGCTGCAGCCCCGGCCCGTAGCCCCTGGCCGTGCATACCCGCTGCGCTGCCAGGAGTACGTGATCTTCACCAGCGGCTCCACCGGTGAGCCCAAGGCCATAGTGCAACGCATCGAGGCCCTGGGTCGGCACATCGACAACTACATCGGCTATGTCGGTATCGGCCCTGGGCAGCGTGTCCTGCAACTGGCTTCCGCTGGCTGGGACGCCGGCCTGATGGACATCTTTGCCAGCCTGAAGACCGGCTCCACCCTGTGCAGCCTCAATCCCCGGGAACATGACTTCGCCGCCGTCGAGGCAATGATCGCCGAGCACGACATCGACGTGCTGCACATGACCGTGCCCTACCTGCGAGCCTTCTACAGCGACGCCAGCGCCACTTACGCCCAGCCCAAGCGGTTGGTGATCGGTGGCGAGATCATCCACCCCTCGGACATCCAGCGTTTCAACCAGGCCTTTGCGCCAGGTTCGCAATTGTTCAACGCCTACGGACCGACCGAGTGCACCACCGCGCTCTACGCCAGGATCGATCAGGGGCAGACCCTGCAGGACCCGACCTGGGCCCTGGATCGTCCGGTGGAGGGTGTAACCCTGGAGATTGCCCAGGAGCCGGGGCAGCCCTATGGCGAGGGCGTGGGTGAATTGCTGCTCTATTCCTCCCTGATTGCCCGGCGCCTGGACCCGGCCAGCGGGCTGATCGTCGAGCTGACCCAACCCAGCCCCACGGACCCGCAGCGCCCGTGCTACGCCACCGGCGATCTGGCGTGCCGCCTGCCTGATGGCGCCATTCGCCTGCTGGGGCGCAAGGACTCCATCGTCAAGGTCAACGGGCAGAAGGTCAGCCTGGTTCAGGTGGAGTCGGAGCTCAAGGCCCTGGCCCAGGTGCAGGAAGCCTGTGTGATCGCCCATCAGGCGGGGGATAACGTGGCCCTGGTGGCCTTTGTCATTGCCCGCGACGCCAGCCTCGACGAAGACCTGCTGCGTCAGGCCGCCAGGGCCGCGCTACCGGCGCACAGGGTGCCGGCGCGGTTCATGCTGGTGGAGCGTTTCGCCCTGAACCGCAATAACAAGATCGACCGGCAGGCGCTCGCGCAACTGGCCGCCAGTGCCATGGCACCAACGTCAACAGAGGCCGCATCGGAGCCTTTGTGGCAGGCCATCGGCCAGGTGCTCGGCGGGCAGAGTGCGGACCCGGCCAGGAGTTTTATCGACAATGGCGGTGATTCGCTGCGGGCCTTGCAGGTGGTCGCCACGCTGAAGAGAAAAGGTCTGGTGCTGGACCTGGAAGAGCTGCTGTCGGATCAGGCGCTGGGGCAGTTGCAGCTTCAGCCGGCGAAGGCCAAGGCTCGTCCCGGGGTTTCCCGAGCACAGGCCATCGGCTTGCCCAATCGGCGTTTTCTGCTCAGCCGCGGGATCAGCGACCTGGACCACTGGAACCAGGCCCTGGTGCTGGATATCGCCGCGGGCGAGGAGCCAGGGCGGGTCAGCCAGGCGTTGCGGGCGATATTCAGCCATCACTTCATCGAGCACGGCGTGCAGGACCTCGGCTTGCTGCCCGCCACGACGGACCTGCAACAAGCCGTGGCCCAGACCTGCGCGACCATCTCCCTGAGTCAGGGGCAGCACTTGTGTTTCAGTCAGCAACAGGACGCCGATGGCCACCACCTGATCATTGCCGGGCATCAGTTCCAGGTCGATCGGTACTCCTGGATGCTATTGGTTTCCGAGCTGGACGAATGCTTGGTACGGGGCCTGGAGTGCATGCAGCGCTGGGCTCGGCCAACGGCTTTCGAGGAGTGGCAGCAGACCTACCAGCGTGAGCATGCCGCTGCTACCCATGAGGCGTTCTGGGAGGCGCTGCCGTGGAGCCGCTGCGGGCCGTTGACGGCGCAGCAGCCCGAGTTTCCCCGGCGCGAGGCCTTTGGGCGGGTAGAACTGTCTTTGGGCCCGGTCCGCGACCTGCCGCAGTGGGCCCAGGGCGTTGCCGAGACCAGCCAGCTGTTGCTGGCGGCGATCCTTCGCGTCATGAGCCAGGGCGACGACAACCCGTTCCAGAAAGTCCATGTGCTGGATCACGGCCGGGCCCTGGACAAGAGTGGCGCCGAGCTCAACAGCGTGTTCGGTTGGCTGACGGTGATCTACCCCCTGGTGTTGCAGATCACCAGCCTGGACCTGCAGGCGATTGCTGGCGCAATCAAGGCCAGCCAACAGGCCAGCCAGGGGATCGCCCACAGTTTCGGCAACCGCTATTTCGCCACGCCCGAGGCCGAGCGGCTCAAGGGTCTGTTCGATTGTGGCTACAGCTACAACTTCCTCGGCGCCGTGGAGAACGAACCCGGGGCCCGGGTCGGCGTGCATCCCTTGAGCCTGCAGTTGATGCAGGGCAGCCCCAGCCATCACCTGGAGTTCACCGGCTACCTGGCTGCGGGCGAGCTGTTGCTGAAAATCGATTACGACCCGCAGGTCTTCGGCGCCGAGCGCCTGGAGTCGTTGTTGAGCGGGATCGTCACTGCCTTGAACGAGAGACACCTCCATGAACGCCATGCTCGATAACAACAAGAAACCTCGTTCATTGGTTGCCGTGCTGATGTTTCTCGGTTGCCTGCTGATCTGGTCCACCAACTGGATCGCCATCTCCCTGCAGGTGGAGCGCAGCGACGTCGGCTCGTCGCTGATGCTGCGCTTCCTGATCGCCTATGGCGTGCTGTGGTTGTGGCAACGGCTGTTCGCCGGCCCCCGGCAACCGGTGGCACGCAAGGCCTACCTGCTGATGGCCACGGTGGGTGCGGTGTACTTCTATGCCGGCATTGGCCTGGCCTACCTGGCCACTGCCTATCTGGGCGCTGCGCAGATGGCCTGCCTCAGCGCCTTCGTGATTTTCTTCATCATCGGTCTCAAACGGGTGTTCCTGCATGTGCCGGTTGCCTTGCACAACCTGCTCGGCGCAGTGGTGTGCATTGCCGGGCTGGGGGTGTTCATGCTTGGCGATCCGGGACGGCCGCTGTCGCTGGCTGGGGTGGCTCTGGGGCTGACGTCCTTTCTGGCGGTGGCCATCGCCTCGGTGCTTTCCGAACATATCCAGAAGACCTTCCAGCTCGGCACCTTGCACATCAACAAGGTCGCGTCCGGCTGGGCTTGCGCCCTGTACGCCATCAGCCTGCTGCTCAGCGGCCACAGGCTGCAGCTGCCCGCAACCCTGGTCGACCTCGGCATCCTGCTGTACCTGGGGGTGGTGTGCTCGGCATTGGTGTTCGTGCTGTTCATCGACCTGATCAAGCGCATGGGCGCCGAGAACGCCGGCTACGTCGGCGTGCTGTACCCGATCGGTGCCAGCTACCTGTCAGCGTGGCTGGGGGAGACGCCCCTGAGCCTGCACCTGATGCTCGGCAGTGCCCTGGTGATGTTGGGCAGCCTGATCAACTTCAAGTTTCGCTACCACCCCGCCCCCAAGAAAGTGGAGTTCAGCTGAATGAGCAATGTACGGATACGCCAGGCAACCACGGACGATCTGATCGGTATTTTCGAGGCCCACCGCAACTCGGTAGAGCGCCTGTGCACCTCTGAATACAGCGATCAGCAGATCCGCATGTGGCTCGATGGGCGCTCGCCGGAAACCTACCGCGAAGCCGTGGAAAAGGGCTTGTTGTGGCTGGCCGAGGGCGAGCAGATCGAAGGTTTCGTCGAGCTCGACGGCAACGAGATCAGCAAGTTGTTCATGCGTGGCGACGGTGCCAGGCGCGGTATCGGCAGCCGCTTGCTGGAGGTGGCGCTCGCTCGACTGCGGGCCAGCGGTGCCCGCTCCGCTTACCTGGAGGCGACTCTGACGGCCGAAGGCTTCTATGCCCATCACGGCTTCCAGAAGATCGGCGAAGGTACTTTCAGCCGGGGCAACAGCCCGGTCTCCATCGAAATCATCAAGATGGAACGCCCGCTTTGAGCTGACCGTCAGCGGCCCCTTCAGCACTGCAGGTTCTGCCCGCCCCTGATTCGCAGGGGCGCGGCCGGCTGCACCCGGAAAACGGCACACGAGGCTTGTCCAAGATGACAGGGATGTTATTGAAACTAACGGTGCTCGATCAGAATCTGTGTGCCGGTTGCGGCGCTTGTGCCCTGGTGTGTCCAGAGCAGGTGATCAGCTTCGACCCGGATCGGGTGGTGCCCTTGCTGGAGGGCATCGGCGACAGTTGTGGAACTTGCACCGAGTGCCTGGCGGTGTGTCCGGGGTTGCAGCCGGATACCGATCGCGCCGAGCTGGAGTTGTTCGGTCGTACCCGCCGCGCCGATGAGCGCTGGCTGGGAATCAGTCGCCACGCCATCGGCGCGCGCTCCACCGATCCGCAGATTGTCCGGCGCTCGGCCAGCGGCGGCACCGCCACCACCTTGTTGCTGACTGCTCGGGACCACTTCGGCGTGGACCTGACCCTGACCATGGGCCGTCACCCCGAGCAGGGCTGGCGCAGTGCCCCGCAGCTGGGCAGCGCCGCACAGGCGATCATCAACAATGCCCAGTCCACCTACCAGTTGGCGCCTTACCTGAATGCCCTGCGTGAAGTTTACGAGCAGCAGCCCAAGGCACGCATCGCCCTGGTGGGGCTGGCTTGCCACGTGCAGGCGATCCGCAAGTTGCAGCGTCGGGACACGGCCATCGGCCACTGGGCCCGCAGCCAGATCGTTTGCGTGATCGAGACCGCCTGTTCCTCCAACACCTTGCCGGCCGGCACCCGCAGCATCATCAGCGAAGTGCTGGGGCAGGACCCGCAACAGGTCCGCGGCATCAAGTACCGCGAAGGCGATTACCCCGGGCGCCTGCAAGTCACCCTGCTGGACAGCCAGACCTTCGGCATCGATTTCTGGGAAATCCTCGGCAAGCTCAAGGACAACAAGACCTTTCGCTGCCTCAGTTGCGGTGACTGGATGAGCGGGCTGGCCGACGTCAGCGTCTGTGACGGCGACCCGAACATTTTTGAAGCCAGTCTCAACGGCTCCCAGGAGCAGAAACACGGCCGTGCGCTGATCCGTACCGAAAGGGGCCAGGCCCTGGTGGACAGTGCGATCGCCCACGGCCGGCTGGAAAGCTGGGGCGTCGACCTGAGTGGCTTCAACCTCGGCCTTGAACGCAAGAAGAATCGCCGGCGCTTCTACGAAACCCAGCCGCTGGTGCTGCCCGCCGGCCCCGGTGTGGGCGACTCCTTCGACGACGAAGCGCTGGTGGACGACGCCGAACTGATCAACCCCGCCAAGTACAGGAGTACCCCATGATCGATTATCCGGACCGGCCCATCGATTTCACCCTGGACCGTGAACAGCAGGTCTGGGCCAACATCGACGACTACTTGCCGTCGGACAAGTCCATCAGCCACCGGATGATCCTGTTCGCTGCACTGGCTCGGCACCCGGTGCGCCTGCGGGACCTGAACCGGGGCAAGGCGGTGACCCTGTTGCTCGATGCCCTGCAGCAACTGGGCCTTGAGGTCACGCCGGGGCAAGCGCCACAGAGCCTGGAGATCAGCGGTGAGTTCGCCCAGGCAACCCATGATCGGCGGGTCGACCTGGGGCCCTCCAGCGCTGCGGCGCGGCTATTGATCGGGATGCTGGTGGGGCTCAATGTGCCGTGCATCGTCGACGGCGACGAGACCCTGCGCAATCGTCCCTTCGACTGGATCGTCGAGCCCTTGAACCAGATGGGTGCCCACCTGGAGTACCTGGGCCGGCCGGGAGCGCTGCCAATCCGCATTCATCAGGCGTCGTTCCAGGGCGGTGCGGCGCAGATCCGGATTGGCAGCGCCCAGGCCATCAGCACCTTGCTGTTTGCCGGGGTCGCGGCACGCAAGCCGATGTCGATCCGTTACCCGGTGGTGGCCCGGGATCACACCCAGCGCATCATCAACAGTTTTGGCGACTGGCTGCAGGACGAGCAACTGCAGATCCACTATCAGCCCCGTGACTGTGCAATCCCCACCGAGATCAGCGTGCCCCGCGACCCATCGGCCATTGCCTATCCCGCGGCGTTGTTCCTGCTGTGCAACCGCCACCAGGAGCAGCAGTGCCTGAGCTTCGACAACCTGTGCCTGAACCCGACGCGCCTGGGCTTCTTCAACTGGCTGCTGGCCTGCGGCTTCAACCTGACGCTGGAAGTGGACAGCATTCGCCATGGCGAGCCGGTGGGGCGTCTGCTGCTGCGCGGCGGTGGCCGACCCAGGGCCCACGACTTGCGCGACAAGCATCAGTTCCACGCGATGATCGACGAGGTGCCGCTGGCCCTGGCCATCAGCTGCGTGCTGCCGGGAAGTGCGACCTTCAGTGACCTTTACGAACTGACCTTCAAGGAGTCGGACCGGATCGCCGCCACCCGCAGCATGCTCAACGCCCTGGGCCTGGACTATCGGGTCGAGGGCTACGACGTGCAGGTGTCGGGCGGGCAGACACCGCGAGTGCAGGGGGCGATCCCGACCTTCGGCGATCATCGCCTGTCGATGACTGCCCATGTGCTACTGCTGGCCCACGGGCTCAAGGCCACCATCCTCGAAGGGCATTGCTACCAGACTTCCTTTCCAGGGTTCGCCCAATGCCTGGATCGCCTGACCGGACGGGAGGCCTGATGCGCGCCGATTGCTACACACTCACCGCCTGTGGCGCCAATGGCGTGATCGCCCTTGAGGCGCCGCTCGCCGCACTGGCGGCCACCGAAGTGCGGGTGGCGGTGGACTATTCCATGGTCAGTCCGGGGACCGAGCGCCACTACCTGCAGCAGGTTCGCGAGACGGGCGAGCAGTTGCCACTGGGCTATTGCGCGGTCGGGGTGGTTCACGCAGTGGGGGCCAAGGTTGCAGGCTTGCAACCGGGGGACCGGGTGGTGGCCATGGGCTGGAGGATCGCCACCCATTCCAACTGGATCCAGGTGCCGCAGCGCCTGGTGTGCAAGGTGCCGCCGTCACTGACTCAGGACCAGGCGATTCTCGCCACCCTGGGCGCCACGGCCGTGCATGCGGTGGACCGTGCGCAATTGCAGGCGGGGGAACAGATCCTGGTGGTGGGCATGGGCCTGGTGGGCAAGATGCTCGGCCTGGTGGCGGCCTGTCATGACGCGCAGATCTGGGTGGCCGACCTGAACCCGGCCGCCATCGATCCGGGCCTGCCGGTGCGGGTGCTCGACCTGCTGGCCGAGCCTGGGGCGATGGCCGGGCGCTTCACCCGGATCTTCCTGTGCATCGACGGCGATATCAGCGCCTTGTTCCCGCGCTTGCTGGCGCTGCTCGATCCGCAGGGCAACGGGCAAACCCGTTCGCGGCTGGTGAATGTCGGGCGAGTCAGCCTGACCCTGGAGCTCTCGCCGCAAATGGGCAACATCGACATCGTCAACGTTTCCCGCTGCGGTAACGGTTATCGCGACGACGCCTACCATCATGGCCTCAAGAATGTGCAGTGTCCGGCGGGGGAAGCCAGTGTGGAGCGCAACATCGCGCGCTGCCTCGACTACCTGGTGGCCGGCAAGGCCTGGTTGGAGCACTTGCAACGTGTCGAGATGAACCTGGACAAGGCGTTGCAGACCTACAACTCAGAGGCGTTCTTCGCCCCTGGAATCAACCTGATCAAGCACAGGGACGATTAACGGCATGGGCCATCTATCTATTGCTTCGCGCCTGGATGAAGTCTTCGCTCGCCACGCCACGGACACCGCACTGAGCTGCAACGGCGCACGGCTCAGCTACCGAGAGCTGGAGCAGCGCTCGGCCGCTGTGGCGGCGCGGCTGCTGGGCCTCGGCCTGTCGCCGGGCAGCACCCTGGGCCTGGAAGTGGAGCGTTCGATCGAGCAACTGGTGCTGCTGGTGGGCATGGTCCGGGCAGGCCTGTCGTACTGCTATCTGGACCGCAGCAATCCGCCCCAGTGGAACCAGTCGGTCTGTGAACGCAGCGGCGTGCATTGGCGCATCACTCAGGAGGCTGCCGGTGGCCCCGGGTATCTGGCACTGGGGCCATTGCTGGCGCCGCCGGACGAGCGGCCGTGCTGGCCACAGCTAACCGGTGCCGAGCCGGTGTACGTGAACTTTTCCAGCGGCACTACCGGCGCACCGAAGATCATTCCCTGCACCCATCGCGGGGTGTTGGGCTTTTGCGACCGCCCGCGACACTTTCCGTTGCAGCCGGGTTTTCGCATGCTCTATGCCTCGAACCTGACCTTCGATGCCTCGCAGTTCGAGATCTGGACTGCGCTGCTCAATGGCGGCGAGCTGCATATTCATGTCCCCGGTCCGCTGACCCTCGGGCACCTGCGGCGTTACATCCATGACGCCGGGGTCGACAGCCTGTGGCTGACCTCGACCCTGTTCAACACCTTCATCGACATCGATCGCGACTGGCTGCGGGGTGTCCAGCGGCTGATGGTCGGCGGTGAGGTGCTGTCCGCGGGGCATATCCAGCAGGCCTATGCCGCCGCCGACGGGCTGACGCTGTACAACGGTTATGGCCCCACGGAAAACACCATGGGCACCTGTGTCTATGCCATTCCCCGGGACTTTGACAGCACCCGGGAGATTCCCATCGGCCATGGCGTGGACGATGCTGTCTTGCTGCTGGTGCGGGCCGACGGGCAGGAATGCGATGTGGATGAGCCCGGTGAATTGCTGATTGCCGGAGATGGGCTGTCCCCCGGTTATCTTGGGGACGCGGCGCTGACCCGGGAGCGCTTCATCGAACGGCCGTGGCAGGGCCAGACGCTGCGTTGCTACCGCAGCGGTGATCTGGTTTCCCGCGATGGCCAGGGGCTGTATCACTTTCACGGCCGCAGCGATGACCAGATCAAGTTGCGTGGCCAGCGCCTGTCGTTGACTGAGGTGGCTGCGGCCTTCAAGCGTTATCCGGGAATGCTCGACTGTGCGGTGCTGCTGGATGATCTGGGGAGCGAGGCGCAGTTGCTGCTGGTGTACCTGCAAGCCCCCGGTGTCGAGCCTGGGGCGCTGGCCGAGTATGGTCGGCAACGCCTGCCGCCGTTCATGCTGCCGCAGCGCTTTGTCGGGCTTGAACGCTTTCCCCTGCGGGCGTCCGGCAAGCTGGATATCGCTGAACTGAAGCAGCGCCTGTGCGGCGAGCATCGGCCCCGGGACGTGGACGATTCGGCTGCGGGGCGTTTTCTCGCGCGCTTTGGCGTGTTGGCTCATGACCGTCAGCGCAGTTTCTTCGACAACGGAGGCAACTCACTGGGTGCAATCAAGCTGGTGGATACGGTGAACCGGCACCTGGGTCGGGAGGGCCTGGGCCTGGAGCAGTTCTACCGCATGAGCAGCCTGCAGCAGTTGCTGGACTGGCTGCAGGCGCAGCCCATTTTGGCGTCGTTGCTGGAAAGGGGCACCGAGCAGTACTACGTCACGCCACTGCAGCAGGAGTCGCTGTCCGAAGCCCATGCAGGGTTTTCGATCAACAGCCACCTGGGGCGTTTTGCCGTGCTCCGCGCCACCTCCGCCAGCCAGGCCCGGGAGGTGTTGCGCAACGTTCCCGAGCCGTTGCAGGCGGCTGGCGACAGTCGCTGGATCGGCCTGAACAAGAGCCAGCTGTCGATGGTGTATGCCGAGCTGTTGCACAAGGACCTGCGGGCCAACAACGTGCTCTATCTGTTCCGGCCCGAGCAGTTGCCGGCCGCCGGGCTGGACCTGGCGACGCTGGCCCAGGGGCTGAAGCAGCGTTATCCGCTAGCGGGCTGTCGAGTGGCCCGGGTCGAGGGCGAGTACTGTTTCGACCTGGCTCCCGAGCCGCCGGCGCGCCTGTGGCTAGACGCCGTGGCGGAGTTCCCCAGCCAGGAGGCCTGCGTGGAACACTTCCTCCAGCGGCCGCTGTCGTTGTTCGAACAGGACCTGTGCAGCCTGTTCAAGGTGCGCATCGACGGCGTCCTGCACCTGGGGCTGTGGCTGCATCACATTCTCGGCAACCACGTTGGACAACTGAGCCTGCTGCGCAGCGTTGAGCAGTTGGCGCAGGACCCGCAGTTGACAGCGGAGGGGGCGGATTTTTCCTTTATCGGCAACAACCTGATGCAGGTCGAGGACTATGAACGCCTGGCGGATGGCGGCACCGAGGCCTGGGAGCAGGAGGCCGAGGAGTATGCGCCGCTGGCCGATGTCGCGGCGCCGGCGGCCACCGCCCAGCCGGTACAGATGCGGGCGCGGTTGGCCATGGACCCGTTGAAGCTGGCCTCGCCGCAACGTCTGTTCCACCTGTTGCAGGCGTTTCGCCAGGGCTGTGCCGGGGGATTGGGGATCGAAGCGCCTATCGTCAATCTGCTGTTCGCCTGGGCCGAGCAGGCGGTGATCAGCGGTTTCTCCACTTACACCGTGCCGGTGCCGCTGACACCGGAGCGATTTGCCCAGGGTTGCGAGCCGCAAGCCACCATGGACTACCTGAATGCCAAGCTGGCCCGAGCGGCGCTCGGCTATGAGGAGATACTCGCCGCGCTGGGCTTGTATGGCTTTGCCCCGGCGTTCCTGTGCAACTTCGTCGAGCTGCCGGCCAGTGATGCACAGTGGCTGCACACCCGGATCGCCAACCCGGTCACGGAGTGGCCCAAGACCCTGCTTGACCTGACAGTGGTCAAGTCGGCCCAGGGCTGCGAGGTGCTGCTCAACAGCTATTTGCCAGAGCCGCAGGCCCGGGCCTTCCTTGAGTCTTTTGTTGCGGCAGGGGAACGGCGATGAAGCTGATCTGCTTTCCCGACTTTGTCGGCCATCCGATCTGTTTCTCCGCCCTGGGGCGGGCGCTCAAGGGGCGGGTGTCGCTGGTGCAGGTCAACTACAGCGACTACTGGCCCTATTCCAGTGTCGGCGCCCTGGCCCGAAACATTGCCCAGGAGCACGACCTGAATACAGTGGACGCGGTGCTGGGTTACTCATTCGGCGCCTATGTGGCCGCTTGTTGCGTGGCACAGCGGGGCCCGGCGAGTGCGCCGCAGCCCGTATTGCTGGTGGACCCGCCACGGCTGGCGGAGCTACGGGGACTGGCCCCGGCCGCCATTGCCCAGCGCCTGGAAGCCGACCCGCAGTACGCCTATATCGACGACTTGGTGGATGCACAGTTGGTCAGCCGTGACTGCGTTCACGGCAATATCCTGCTGCTCTCTGAGTGGCAGGCTGTGTCGCTGAAGGGGCGCTCGGTGGATGTGCTGCTGTCTGCTGGCCGCAGCGCCGAGGCGCTGGCCCAGGGCTTGGGCCTCGATCCGGCCCAGGACAATCGCTACTGGCGGGATGAGCGGAGTCACCATGCTTCAGTGATCAACAGCCCTGATGTGGCGACCTGGCTTCTGGATCGCAGCGCCCTGCCGCGAATCGCTTGGTGAGCGGTTGTGGGTTGTTCGAGGCGAGTGAAGTTCCCGTCGGGTCGTTCCTTGTACCTCCTGCTGGTGCATGCCGGACCGGGGCAGGGTAGTGTTCGGCCCGACCGACGGTCCAGGCGCGTCTTGAACCCGCCCGGGGCAGATACGGAGCCGGCGGGGCGGGGCGTGGCTGTTGGGCAGAATAGGCTTTTGAATACCCTGGATATTCTGTAGCCTTGCGCGGCTCCAATGCTGTCCGTATCTGATGAACTCACTCTCCCGGCGGGGCCCTAAGCGGTCCGGAGCCGGTGGTATACTCGACTTTCGCGCCCAAGCGCCTGCAGGTCTTGCGAACATGACGCAAATTTCTGAACGCCTTCTGGTTCAAGCCCACCTCGACGCCAAGCAGCCCAAACCCTTGAGCGCTGAGCAAGAGGCCCATCTGCGTACCGCCATCGCTGCCGAGCTCAAGGCTCAGGATGCGGTGCTGGTTGCACATTTCTATTGTGATCCGGTGATTCAGGCCCTGGCCGAAGAAACCGGTGGCTGTGTTTCCGACTCCCTGGAAATGGCGCGCTTCGGCAATGCCCATCCGGCCAAGACCGTCGTGGTTGCCGGTGTCCGCTTCATGGGGGAAACGGCGAAGATTCTCAATCCTGAAAAACGCGTGCTGATGCCGACGCTGGAAGCCACTTGCTCTCTCGATCTGGGTTGCCCGGTGGATGAGTTCTCGGCTTTTTGCGATCAGCATCCCGAGCGTACCGTGGTGGTGTATGCCAACACCTCGGCTGCGGTCAAAGCCCGCGCCGATTGGGTGGTCACCTCCAGCTGCGCCCTGGAGATCGTCGAAAGCCTGATGGATAACGGCGAGAAGATCATCTGGGGTCCGGACAAGCACCTGGGGACTTACATCCAGCGCCAGACCGGTGCCGACATGCTGCTCTGGGACGGTGCATGCATCGTTCATGAAGAGTTCAAGTCCAAGCAACTGGAAGACATGAAGGCGCTGTACCCAGAGGCGGCGATCCTGGTGCACCCGGAGTCCCCCAGTTCGGTGATCGATCTGGCTGACGCGGTTGGCTCCACCAGCCAGTTGATCGCGGCCGCGCAGCGCTTGCCGAACAAGACCTTCATCGTCGCTACCGACCGCGGCATCTTCTACAAGATGCAGCAGCTGTGCCCGGACAAGGTGTTCATCGAGGCGCCTACTGCCGGTAACGGCGCGGCATGCCGCAGTTGCGCCCATTGCCCGTGGATGGCCATGAATACCCTTGAGCGCACCTTGCAGTGCCTGCAGCAGGGCAGCAACGAGATCCATGTGGACCCGGCGCTGATCCCTAATGCGGTTCGGCCGCTCAAGCGCATGCTGGACTTCACCCAGGCGGCGCGGATGAAACTGGCGGGTAACGCCTGATCGGTTTTCTCCCGTGGTCATGAAAACGCCCCGATCTGTCGGGGCGTTTTTGTGAGTGGCGGGCTATTTCTTCTTGGGGATACGCACCAGCTGGGTATTGGAATAGATGTCGTGCCAGCTGCGTTTCTGCTTGTCCACCAGCACCCAGAAGAAGCCCAGGCCGGCGCACAGCCAGGACGCGATCGATACCATGAAGCGCAGCAATGCCTGCCACAGGCTGATGCGGCTGCCATCGGCGTTCTGTACGCGGATGCCCCAGACCTGCATGCCCAGGGTCTGCCCTGAATGGGTCCAAAATTTGGCGAAGAAGCCGAACAGCACAAACAGCAGGACGGTGGAGTACAGCGGGTCGCCATCCAGAGCGCCGGATTCGGTCAAGGCACGCATCCGCGCTTCGCCGATGATCTGCATCTGGATAAATTTGTAGATGCCGCCGGTGACGATCAGCAGGGCGACGCACAGTAGAAAATCATAGAACATCGCTGCCAGGCGACGTCCCAGGCCGACAGTAGGGAAATCGCCTTGGGGGCTTAGCAGATGCTTCGACATGACAGGCTCTCGACTGAAAAAAGAAGCCATTTTACGGAATTGCGCGCACAAAAAAGCCCCTGATGTCAGCATCAGGGGCTTTTTCGTTACAGACGATTAAGCTTCTGCTTGTACTTCGTCAGCCTGCATGCCTTTCTGGCCTTGCACAGCGATGAAGGTCACTTTTTGGCCTTCTTTCAGGCTCTTGAAGCCGTTGCCCTGAATGGCGCGGAAGTGTACGAACAGATCCGGACCGCTTTCTGGAGTGATAAAACCAAAACCTTTCTCGTCGTTAAACCACTTGACGGTACCGCTCTGACGTTGGGACATTTCTTATTTCCTTTGACGCTAAAAAATTAATGACAGTCTCTTCCTCATGAAAGAGTACTGGGCTGGGTTGCAGGAAAGTAAGAGACGTCGAACGGGTTGTAGCAAACTTGTTAGCTACTGCCCAGGTCACGATTCCAAGCGACCCATGCAAACACAGTGGGGAAACTCTACGCCAACTATGGGAGAAAAAACAAGCCCCGCGAAGCCCCGGTTTTACTCAGCTTTCCGAGGTTTGGCGGAACTAGCGTGCAGGGCTTATTCGATAGAGTTGTTCAATTGTTTTCGGGCGTTATAAGTAGCGTTCAGTATCGAAAATATGCACTGTTTTATGGCGGTTGCGTTACAGATTAGTGCACTTCTAACGCAACCGCGTTACTTATAGAAACAGTCCTTTAGCCACGGTAGTAGCGTTGTGGCACGAATGGCATTTTGCTTACAAGCATTGGCACCTTTTTCCCACGAACTATTGCAGCAACCGGCGTATCAAGTGCGCTGTGCTTCACATCGAGGTAACCCATGGCCAATGGACCGCCCAAGGTGGGGCCGAAGCCGCCGCTGCAGACGCTACCGATGATGTTGCCTTCGGCGTCGACGATTTCCGCGCCTTCTCGTACCGGTGTCCGTTCCTGGGGCAGCAGGCCGACGCGTTTGCGACTGACGCCATCTTGCTGTTGGGCAAAGATCGCCTGGGCGCCTGGGAAACCCCCAGCCCTGGCACCATCGGCACGGCGGACCTTGGAGATAGCCCACAGCAGGCTGGCCTGGATCGGCGTGGTGTCGCTGTTCATATCGTGGCCATACAGGCACAGGCCGGCTTCCAGGCGCAGGGAGTCACGGGCGCCCAGCCCAATGGCCGCCACTTCTGGCTCGGCCAACAGCGCCCGGGCAAGTTTTTCCGCCTGATCAGCCGGTACCGAGATTTCGAAGCCGTCCTCTCCGGTGTAACCCGAACGGCTGACAAAACAGTCGGCGCCCAGCACCTGCACCGGCTTGAACTGCATGAAGGTCATCTGCGCCACTTCCGGCGCCAGGCGTGCCAGTACGGTGACTGCTGCCGGTCCTTGCAGTGCCAGCAGGGCGCGTTCTTCGAACAGGGGTTGGATGTCGCATTGATCGCCGATGTGCTGGCGCAGATGGGCCAGGTCCTGCTCCTTGCACGCGGCGTTGACCACCAGGAACAGTTGCCCGTCGCCCAGGTTGGCGACCATCAGGTCGTCGAGGATGCCGCCCTGTTCGTTGGTGAACATGGCGTAGCGCTGCATGCCCACCGGCAAGTCGATGATGTCTACCGGCACCAGGGTTTCCAGGGCCTGGGCGGCATTGGCGCCGCTCAAGCGGATCTGCCCCATGTGGGACACATCGAACAGACCGGCGTGCTCACGGGTGTGCTGATGCTCTTTCATCACCCCAAGCGGGTACTGCACCGGCATGTCGTAGCCGGCGAACGGCACCATGCGGGCGCCGAGTTCCAGGTGCAGGCTGTGCAATGGGGTTTTCAACAGTGTTTCGGTGGACATGGGCAACTCCTGAAAAATGTGCGGATGCGTCGCTTGGGCATCAGCACTCGATAATGTTCACGGCCAGACCGCCACGGGCGGTTTCCTTGTATTTGCTTTTCATGTCGGCGCCGGTCTGGCGCATGGTGCGAATGACCTTGTCCAGGGAGACGAAATGCTGCCCGTCGCCGCGCAGAGCCATGCGCACCGCGTTGATGGCTTTGACCGAACCCATGGCGTTGCGCTCGATGCAGGGCACTTGCACCAGGCCGCCAATCGGGTCGCAGGTCAAACCCAGATTGTGTTCCATGCCGATTTCCGCGGCGTTCTCCACCTGCTGCACGCTGCCTCCGAGGACTTCGCACAAGGCCCCGGCCGCCATTGAGCAGGCCACGCCCACTTCGCCCTGGCAGCCGACTTCGGCGCCGGAGATCGAGGCGTTTTCCTTGTACAGAATGCCGATGGCCGCAGCCGTGAGGAGAAAGCGCACCACCCCGTCTTCGTTGGCCCCGGGGATGAAGCGCATGTAGTAATGCAGCACCGCCGGAATGATTCCGGCCGCGCCATTGGTAGGGGCGGTGACCACTCGCCCGCCGTTGGCGTTTTCTTCATTCACCGCCAGGGCGTAGAGGTTGACCCAGTCCAGTACTGACAGGGCATCGCGCAGTGCCGCTTCCGGGTGTTTGCACAGTTGGCGATGCAAGGCGGCGGCGCGGCGCTTGACCTTGAGTCCGCCGGGCAGAATCCCTTCATTGCGACAACCGGCGTCCACGCAGTCCTGCATCACCTGCCAGATTTTCAGCAGCCCGGCACGGGTTTCCGCTTCCGGGCGCCAGGCGCTTTCGTTGGTCAGCATCACCTGGCTGATGGACAAGCCGTAAGTGCTGCAGTGCTGCAGCAGTTCCTTGGCGTTCCTGAAAGGAAAGGTCAAACGGGTGGTGTCTTCGACGATACGGTCGGCGCCGGCGGCGTCTTCATCGACCACGAAACCGCCGCCAACGGAATAGTACTCACGGCTGCGGATCTGCAGACCGGCGCTATCGAAGGCACGGAAAATCATGCCATTGGGGTGATAGGCCAGGGGTTTGCGGATCATTGCCAGGTGTTCTTTCTCGTTGAACGCAATGCTGTGTTCGCCGAGCAGATCGATACGTCCGCTGCTGCGTATTTGCTGCAGGCGTGCGGAGATGTTTTCGGTGTTCACGGTGTCCGGGTGTTCACCTTCCAGGCCCAGCAGCACCGCCTTGTCGCTGCCATGGCCTTTACCGGTGGCGCCCAGCGAGCCGTACAGCTCGACTTTGACGCAGGTGGTGCTGGCCAGCAGCTGATCGCGCCGCAGGCCTTCGACAAAACGCGCGGCGGCGCGCATCGGGCCGACGGTGTGGGAGCTGGAGGGGCCGATGCCAATCTTGAACAGGTCGAACACGCTCAGGGACATGTTGGTTCTCCGGTTTCTTATTGTATTGATCGGCAAGCAGGCACTTGCAGGAGCGGGCTTGCCCGCGATTCAGGCGCCGCTGCTCTGCCCGATTGATGCGTTATCGCTCATCGCCGGCGAGCCGGCTCCTACAGGTATACGCGGTATCTGCAGGGGCACGGCTCTCCTGTGATGGACGGCTTAGGCGTCCTGGTAGCTTTCGATCGACGGGCAGGCGCACACCAGGTTGCGGTCGCCAAACACGTTGTCGACCCGACCAACCGGCGGCCAGTACTTGCCTTCGATCAGCGATGCCACTGGGTACACGGCCTGCTCGCGGCTGTACGGATGGGACCATTCGCCCACCAGTTCTGCTGCTGTGTGCGGAGCGTTCTTCAGCGGGTTGTCGTCCTTGTCCAGAGTGCCGTTTTCCACGGCGCGGATTTCCTCGCGGATGCGGATCATGGCGTCGCAGAAGCGGTCCAGTTCTTCCTTGGATTCGCTTTCGGTCGGTTCGATCATCAGGGTACCGGCCACCGGGAACGACATGGTCGGCGCGTGGAAGCCAAAATCGATCAGGCGCTTGGCCACGTCATCGACGCTGATGCCGCTGCTGTCTTTCAAAGGACGCAGGTCGAGGATGCATTCGTGGGCCACCAGGCCGTTGCTGCCGGTGTAGAGCACGGGGTAGTGCTCTTCCAGGCGCCGGGAAATGTAGTTGGCATTGAGGATCGCCAGCTGCGATGCGCGCTTGAGGCCGACGCCGCCCATCATGCGGATGTACATCCAGGTGATCGGCAGGATGCTGGCGCTGCCGAACGGCGCGGCACACACCGCGCCTGTCTTGTTTTCCAGCGCCGCGTGGCCCGGCAGGAAAGGCGCCAGGTGCGATTTGACGCCGATCGGGCCAACGCCCGGGCCGCCACCGCCGTGGGGAATGCAGAAGGTCTTGTGCAGGTTCAGGTGGGACACATCGCCACCGAATTTGCCCGGCGCGCAGAGGCCGACCATGGCGTTCATGTTGGCGCCGTCGATGTACACCTGGCCGCCGTTGTCATGAATGATGCCGCAGATTTCGCGGATGCCTTCTTCGAACACACCGTGGGTCGACGGGTAAGTGATCATCAGCGCGGCGAGGTGTTCGCGGTGCTCGATGGCCTTGGCCCGCAGGTCTTCAATATCGACGTTGCCGCGGGCGTCGCAGGCGGTGACCACCACGCGCATGCCGGCCATGTTGGCGGTGGCCGGGTTGGTGCCGTGGGCCGAGGAAGGAATCAGGCAGATGTCGCGACGGTCATCGCCACGACTCTGGTGATAGGCGCGGATGGCCAGGAGACCGGCGTACTCACCCTGGGAGCCGGCGTTGGGCTGCAGGGAGACGGCGTCGTAGCCGGTGGCGGCGCAGAGCATGGCTTCCAGCTCGGTGGTCAGTTGCTGGTAGCCAGCACTCTGCTCGGCCGGAGCGAAGGGGTGCAGAGCACCGAACTCGGCCCAGGTGATCGGGATCATCTCGCTGGCGGCGTTGAGCTTCATGGTGCAGGAACCCAGCGGGATCATGGTGCGATCCAGGGCCAGGTCCTTGTCCGCCAATTTGCGCAGGTAGCGCATCAGCTCGGTTTCCGAGTGATAGCGGTTGAACACCGGGTGGCTGAGGATTGCCGACTGACGGACCAGGGCGGCGGGGATGCTGCTGGTGACCGCAGCCGCCAGGGCGGCGAAGTCCGGTGCGGCCTTGCCTTCGCCCAGCAGGTTCCACAGGCCTTCAACGTCGGCCTGGGTGGTGGTTTCGTCCAGGGACAGGCCCAGGCGCTCGGCGTCGATCACCCGCAGGTTGATGCCTCGGGCATGAGCCTTGTCGTGCAGCGCGGCGGTGTCGGCACCGGTGCGCAGGCTCAGGGTGTCGAAGAAGTTGTCCTGCTCCACGGCCAGCCCCAGATCCTTCAGGCCCTTGGCCAGGATCGCGGTCAGTTGGTGGATGCGCTGGGCAATCTGGATCAGGCCTTTGGGGCCGTGGTACACGGCGTACATGCTGGCGATGTTGGCCAGCAGTACCTGGGCGGTGCAGATGTTGCTGGTGGCCTTTTCACGGCGGATATGCTGCTCGCGGGTCTGCATGGCCAGGCGCAGGGCCGGCTTGCCGAAACGGTCTACCGAGACACCGACCAGACGGCCCGGCATGTCGCGCTTGAACGCATCGCGAGTGGAGAAGTAAGCCGCGTGCGGGCCACCGAAGCCCAGTGGTACACCGAAGCGCTGGGCGCTGCCGATGGCCACGTCGGCACCGAATTCGCCCGGCGGGGTCAGCAGGGTCAGGGCCAGCAGGTCGGCGGCCACGGCCACCAGGGCGTTGGCGTTGTGGAAGCGCTCGGCCAGTTCGCGGTAGTCGAACAGGTCGCCGTTGCTCGCCGGGTATTGCAGAAGGGCACCGAAGAACGGGCTGACATCGGTCAGTTTGCGCTCATCGCCAACCACCACGTTGATCCCCAGGGGCTCGGCGCGAGTGCGCAGTACGTCCAGGGTTTGCGGGTGGCAATGCACGGAAGCGAAGAAGGCGTGGCTGCCCTTGTTCTTGCTCAGGCGCTTGCAGAAGGTCATGGCTTCGGCGGCGGCAGTGCCTTCGTCCAGCAGCGAGGCGTTGGCGATCGGCAGGCCGGTCAGGTCGCTGATCAGGGTCTGGAAGTTCAGCAGGGCTTCCAGGCGACCTTGGGAGATTTCTGGCTGGTAGGGGGTGTAGGCGGTGTACCAGGCCGGGTTTTCCAGCAGGTTGCGCAGGATTGGCGAGGGGGTGTGACAGCTGTAGTAGCCCTGGCCGATGTAGGTCTTGAACAGCTGGTTCTTGGCAGCGATGGCCTTGATCGAGGCCAGGGCCTGGGCTTCGCTCTGGCCCTGACCCAGGTCCAGCACGCTGGTGCCCTTGATGCTGTCGGGAATCACGCTGGCGCTCAGGGCTTCCAGGGAGTCGAAGCCCAGGCTGTTGAGCATGGCTTGCTCATCGGCCTGGCGCGGGCCGATGTGGCGCGCGATGAATTCGTTGGCGGTAGTCAGGTTGACGGTCATGACGGGCTCCTCAGGCTTCGGCGCTGGCTTTGATCAGGCGGTCGTAGGCGTCCTGATCCAGCAGTTGGCCGACAGCGGCGGCATCGGCGGGAATGAAGCGGAAGAACCAGCCTTCACCCAGCGGATCTTCGTTGACCAGTTCCGGGCTGTCTTCCAGGGCCGGGTTGGTGGCGACCACTTCACCGTCCAGTGGCATGTACACGCCGCTGGCGGCCTTTACCGATTCCACGGTGGCGGCTTCGGCGCCCTTGTCGTAGCTCTGCAGCTCCGGCAGTTGCACAAACACCACATCACCCAGAGCGTTCTGGGCGAAAGCCGTGATGCCGACGGTGACACTGCCATCCGCTTCGCTACGCAGCCATTCGTGATCTTCAGTAAAACGCAACTCGCTCATGGAAACTCCTCAAGGGCCAGACTCGTCTGGTGGACGCGATTGAATGCTCGTGCAGGGCCGAGCCGAATGACAATGACCATAGCAAGAACACGGCCAATAAATATTTAATCCTTTAAAAACAATGGCTTGAGTGATTTTCTCTTTGGCCTGAAATTTTCGCGTGTAGCGAAATCGCTACACCTGATGCTGTAGAAAAAAGGCTTTGAGGATCAAAGCCTTGCACGGCAGCGATTACAAGGCTGTGTAGCGAAATCGTTCCGCTGTAGCGCTTTCAGTACAGTTGCAGGTCGCTTTCAGACCTATATCGGCGACTGGCTCTGACAGTGAGGGGCTGGTGTGGGGGCGGGTTTGTCAGCGAAGGCACCCTGATGAACTACACAGGGCTTGAGGGCCTCTTCGCCGGCGAGCCGGCTCCTACGGGTGAGGGGGCAGGTCAGGCCTTGTTGGGAATGCCGTACTTGCGCAGGCGATGGGCGATGGCGGTGTGGGAGGTCTGCAGGCGGTTGGCCAGTTGCCGGGTCGAGGGGTAGTGCACGTAGAGGTTTTCCAGCAGCTCTTTCTCGAAGCTTTCCACGGCCTGTTCCAGGCTTTCGATTTCGGTGTCGTTCTGCCGTGCCACCGAGGTGCCGGCGATGTCCAGGTCGCCGATATCCACCAGGTTGCTTTCGCAGATGGCCGCCGCGCGAAAGATCACGTTCTGCAACTGCCGCACGTTGCCCGGCCAGCGGTTGCCCAGCAGGGCGGGGTAGGTGCCCGGGGTCAGGCGACACACCGGGCGCTGGATCTGCGCGCAGGCCTGCTGCATGAAGTAGCGGGCCAGCAGCAGGATGTCCTGGCCACGTTCGCGCAGCGGCGGCACTTCGACATTCAATACGTTGAGGCGGTAGAACAGGTCTTCGCGGAAGCTGCCTTCGCCGACCATCTTTTCCAGGTCACGATGGGTGGCGCTGAGGATGCGCACATTGACCTTGATCTCGCGATCGCCACCGACCCGGCGAAAACTGCCGTCGTTGAGAAAACGCAGCAGCTTGGCTTGCAGGTAAGGCGACATCTCGCCGATCTCATCGAGAAACACCGTGCCCTGGTTGGCCAGCTCCATCAGCCCCGGCTTGCCGCCGCGCTGGGCCCCGGTGAAGGCCCCGGGGGCGTAGCCGAACAGTTCGCTCTCGGCGAGGTTTTCCGGTAGTGCTGCGCAGTTCAAGGCCAGGAAGGGCGCACTGTGCCGAGCGCTGATGGCGTGGCAGGCGCGGGCCACCAGCTCCTTGCCGGTGCCGGTTTCCCCTTGGATCAACAGCGGTGCATCCAGGGCCGCGACCCGTTGGGCCCGGGCCTTGAGCGTGCGGATCGCCGGGGATTCGCCGAGCAGGGCATCGAAGCCTTCGGCGTGATCATGGTGCAGGGCCGAGAGACGCTCGCCGATGCGGTTGGGTTGATACAGGGTCAGCAGCGCGCCGGCATCGGTAATGGGCGTGGCATCCAGCAGCAGCGTCTGTCCGTTGACCATGATTTCCCGCAGCGGCAGGCGAAAGCCGTTTTCCAGCAGGGCCTCCAGCAGTGCGGCATCGGCAAACAGTTCGGCGACGCTTTCTCCCGCCGGTTCACGACCATACAGGGCGATCAGCGCCGGGTTGGCCAGCAATACCTTGCCGGCGCTGTCCAGGGCCAGTACCGGATCGGTCATGGCCGCCAGCAAGGCGTCCAACTGCAAGTGGCGACGCTGGCCGGGCAGGATATCGACCACCGTTACCGCCTGCACGCCCTGTACGTTGAACAGCGCATCACGCAGCTCTTCCAGTACCTGGGGGCTCAGGGTCGGGGCATCGATATAGACGTTGGGCGGCACCATCTCCACCGCATCCAGGTTGAGATTGCGTCCGCCCAGCAGGGCCAGGACTTCCTGGGTAATGCCGACGCGGTCGATGAAACTGACGTGGATACGCATGGGATGACAGAAGATTCTGGGACACTGAAGTGCGCCAGTATGCCTTGGGCGAGGGCCTTAGTCGAAATCGATGGGGGCGTTGTAGGAGCCGGCGTGCCGGCAAGCCGGCTCCTACAGAAGGGGGGTCATGCCAGGTGTTCGGGGTTGATCGGGTCGCCGGGCTTGACGTTCAGTTGTTTGCGTACGTCTTCGAACATCTCGTCGTAGTACTTGTGCATGGAGGCAATGCTGGCGCTCTTGGGCAAGCCGTACTGTTGGGCGATGCGGGTGGCGTGACGGGCGAAGTCAAAGGCCAGGTCCTTGGCCAGGAAGAACTGCTCTTTCAAGGATTTGTCTTCAATGGTGCCGTGCAGGGTGAACAGCATGCCATGACCCTCCTTGGGGTCCTGGGCCAGTTCATAGTCGATGCACAGGTTGTAGCTGAAGTCGTCCTTGCTCAGCGCATGGCGCTCTATATGCAGGTGACCGGGCTCAAACATGGCCATAGGCGTCTCTCCTCCAGGGCTTTGAATGAGGGCAGGCAGCGGGCCTGCCCCGTGTTCTCACAGCAAGCGTCTTACAGGTAGCTGATGCCGGTTTTCGCTGTGCTGATGCGGGTGCCGGCCTTGCCCTGGACGATCGCTTCGATGTCCGAGAGTGAACCGATCACCGCGACTTTGCCAGTGTGCCGGGCAAATTCGCAGGCAGCCTGGACCTTGGGCCCCATGGAGCCGGCGGCAAAGCCCAGCTTGTCCATTTCATCCGGGTGGGCCTGGGCGATGGCCTTCTGGGTCGGCTTGCCGAAGTCGATGAATGCCGCGTTGACGTCGGTGGCGATCACTAGCAGATCGGCTTCGAGTTGCTCGGCCAGCAGCGCCGAACACAGGTCCTTGTCGATCACCGCCTCGATACCCTTGAGCTTGCCGTCCTCGCCGTACATGGTCGGAATGCCGCCACCGCCGGCGCAGATCACGATGCTGCTCTTTTCCAGCAGCCACTTGATCGGGCGGATCTCGAAGATGCGCTTGGGTTTCGGGCTGGCCACCACCCGGCGGTACTTGTCGCCGTCCGGGGCGATGGCCCAGCCTTTCTCCTTGGCCAGCTTCTCGGCTTCTTCCTGGCTGTAGACCGGGCCGATGGGCTTGGTCGGGTTCTTGAAGGCCGGGTCCTTGGCGTCCACTTCCACCTGGGTCAGCAAGGTGGCGAAGGGCACCTCGAAGTCCAGCAGGTTGCCCAGTTCCTGTTCGATGATGTAGCCGATCATGCCTTCGGTCTCGGCACCGAGCACGTCCAGCGGGTAGGGCGAAACCTGGGTATAGGCCGCCGCCTGCAGCGACAGCAGGCCCACCTGCGGACCATTGCCGTGAGCGATCACCAGCTGGTTGCCGGGATGGATCTTGGCGATCTGTTCGGTGGCGATGCGGATATTGGCGCGTTGGTTGTCCGCGGTCATGGGTTCACCACGGCGGAGCAGGGCGTTACCGCCCAGTGCAACGACGATACGCATAATGCAGTCCTTCTAGAGGCTCTGTAGGAGCCGGCTTGCCGGCGAACAGCGGTTCGCTGGCAAGCCGGCCCCGGCAGGGGGAGGCGGGTTAGAGGTCGGCCAGGGTCGAAACCAGGATCGCCTTGATGGTGTGCATGCGGTTTTCCGCTTGCTCGAAGGCGATGCAGGCCGGGGACTCAAATACGTCGTCGGTGACTTCGATGCCGTTGGCCAGGTGCGGATACTGCTCGGCGATCTGCTTGCCCACCTTGGTGTCGCTGTTGTGGAAGGCCGGCAGGCAGTGCATGAACTTGGTCCGAGGGTTGCCGGTGGCTTTCATCAACTGGGCGTTGACCTGATACGGCAGCAGTTGTTCGATACGTTCGGCCCAGGCTTCCACTGGCTCGCCCATGGAGACCCAGACGTCGGTGTGGATGAAGTCCACGCCCTTGACCGCAGCCTTCGGGTCTTCGGTGAGGGTGATGCGGGCACCGCTTTCCTCGGCGTATTGCTTGCAGCGCTGCACCAGGTCGTCATGGGGCCACAGGGCCTTGGGCGCGCAGATGCGCACGTCCATGCCGAGCTTGGCGCCCACCAGCAGCAGCGAGTTGCCCATGTTGTTGCGGGCGTCGCCCAGGTAGGCGTAGCTGATCTCGTGGATCGGCTTGTCGGCGTGTTCACGCATGGTCAGCACGTCGGCGATCATCTGGGTTGGGTGGTATTCGTCGGTCAGGCCGTTGAACACCGGCACCCCGGCGAACTTCGCCAGTTCTTCGACGATTTCCTGCTTGAAGCCGCGGTACTCGATGGCGTCGTACATGCGCCCCAGCACCCGGGCGGTGTCCTTCATGCTTTCCTTGTGGCCGATCTGCGACGAGTTGGGGTCGATGTAGGTGACGTTGGCGCCCTGGTCATAGGCGGCCACTTCGAAGGCACAGCGGGTACGGGTGGAGGTCTTTTCGAAGATCAGGGCGATGTTGTTGCCCTTGAGGTGCTGCTGCTCGGTGCCGGTGTACTTGGCGCGCTTGAGGTCACGGGACAGGTCCAGCAGGTAGCGCAGTTCGCGTGGGGTGTGGTGTTCCAGGCTCAGCAGGTTACGGTTGTGGATGTTGAACGCCATGATTGTTTTCCTCGGATTCGGTAATCGGTCCGACCGGCGCCGGGTAGGCGCGGTCGGAGAGGGTGTCGTCTAAAGGCTTAGTAGTCGATCGGATCGCGGATGATCGGGCAGGTCATGCAGTGGCCACCGCCACGGCCGCGACCCAGTTCGCCGGCGCTGATGGTGATGACCTCGACCCCGGCCTTGCGCAGCAGGGTGTTGGTGTAGGTGTTGCGGTCGTAGCCGATGACCACGCCCGGCTCCACGGCCACCACGTTGTTGCCGTCGTCCCATTGCTCGCGCTCGGCGGCGAAGCTGTTGCCACCGGTTTCCACCACGCGCAGGGCCTTGAGGTTGAGGGCCTTGGCCACGGTGTCGAGGAAGCTGGTTTCCTCGCGGCGCACGTCAATGCCACCCGGTTTGCTTTCGTCAGGGCGCAGGCTGAAGGCGACGATCTGGCTCACCACTTCCGGGAAGACCGTGACCAGGTCGCGGTCGCAGAAGCTGAACACGGTATCCAGGTGCATGGCCGCGCGGGATTTGGGCAGGCCGGCAACGATCACGCGCTCCACGGCCTTGTGCTTGAACAGGCTCAGTGCCAGTTGGCCGATGGCCTGGCGCGATGAGCGTTCGCCCATGCCGATCAGGACCACGCCATTGCCGATCGGCATCACGTCGCCGCCTTCCAGGGTGGCATTGCCGTGTTCCTGGTCCGGGTCGCCGTACCAGATCTGGAAGTCGGCGTGGGTGAACTCGGGGTGGAATTTGTAGATGGCGGTGGTCAGCAGGGTTTCCTGACGTCGCGCCGGCCAGTACATCGGGTTCAGGGTCACGCCGCCATAAATCCAGCAAGTGGTGTCGCGGGTGAACTGAGTGTTGGGCAGTGGCGGCAGGATGAAGCTGGAGTGGCCGAGGAAGTCGCGGAACATCTCGATGGTCTTGCCGCCGAAGCTGCTGGGCAGGTCGTCGGCGGAGACGCCGCCAATGAGGAACTCGGCGACCTTGCGTGGTTCCAGGCTGCGCAGCCACGAGCCGACTTCGTTGACCAGGCCCAGGCCGACCTGATTGGCGGTGATCTTGCGCTCCAGAATCCAGTCCAGGGCTTCGGGGATGGCGACGATGTCGGTCAGCAGGTTGTGCATTTCCAGCACATCAATGTCCCGCTCGCGCATCTTGGTGACGAAGTCGAAATGGTCGCGTTTGGCCTGGGCCACCCACAGCACATCATCGAACAGCAGTTCGTCGCAGTTGTTCGGGGTCAGCCGCTGGTGGGCCAGGCCTGGGGAGCAAACCATGACTTTGCGCAGTTTACCGGCTTCGGAATGGACGCCGTACTTAACTTTTTCCGTGGTCATTACTGTGATCCTCCAGAGACAAAACAATCGGGGTGTTGCTTGAAAGGCGGTGTTACAGGGTCAGGAAGCCGTCGTAGAGCCCGTAGGCCGCCACCAGGGCGCCTATGACCACCGCGGCAAAAATCAGCTTCTCGACGTTGGTGAAAATCGGTTTGTGCAGTTCCATCTTGGCCTTGGCGAACAGCACCACGCCGGGGGCGTAGAGCAGGGCCGAGAGCAGCAGGTACTTGACCCCGCCGGCGTACA
>NZ_JAFGYX010000102.1:0-503 GCF_017491625.1 Pseudomonas sp. 50_B | reverse complement strand
ATGATACGCCGCCTGCACCGGGTTAAAGTTTTACGCGTTGAACGTGCGGAGAAAGCCATCAAGACTCAGCAAGCTTGCTTGCAGGCAGCTCATCGACGTCATCAAGAGGCGGTGCAAACCAGTCAGGATTACCATTTGTGGCGTATTGATGAGGAGCAACGTCTATTTGATCAGCGAAAAAACACCACACTGAATTGTAAAGATTTGGAGAAATGGCAGCGACAAATAGCGTCGCTACGTGAAAAGGAGGCCAATTATGAACTGGAGTGCGCCAAATTATTGGAACGTTTAGCCAATGAGCGTGAGCGCCTTACGTTATGCCAAAAGATGCTGCAACAGGCTCGTCATAAGGAAAATAAGTTTCTCGAGCTAGTGCGACGAGAAGATGAAGATTAGCTAAATCAACAACATTATCAGGAAGAACAAGAACAAGAAGAGTTTCTACAGCATCACAGGAACGCCTAATGAATAAAATCACCACTCGTTCCCCATTAGAACCTGAG
>NZ_JAFGYX010000101.1:0-504 GCF_017491625.1 Pseudomonas sp. 50_B | reverse complement strand
GAACTATTATTACGAGAAAGATCACGGCACGCCGGGCCTAATGCGTTGCCATTACGGCTTGTATCTCCGGTGGCGCAAGATGCGGCTCAAGGACATGCATGCACAGCCCAGCTTCAAGGCTGCGCAGGCGCGCTATCCGCAAGATGCAGAGGATCTGGACAGTGCGAACGCGGAATTGAAGGAGGAGTGGAACGATTTGCTGGAGGTCGAGAAAGCTGGCGGCCCGACAATCACCCGATACGTGGAGAAGTTTGTTACGAAATGGGCCAGTGAGAATCCGAAAACGGCCGCCGTCGTTTCCACGTCTCTACTTCCGGCCGCGGTCGCTGCTGAGGTTTTTGTTCCGGGGGTTAGCGCTGCGACGGTTCTATTCGGCGACAAAGTGGTGAAACTGGTGCAAGCCCAACTCAAGGAGAAGTGGGAGCAGTGGCTGCAAGTTCGCAGCGACTGGAACATGGGGCCGCCTGAACCTGCGATCAGCGCACTCTACGACAACTACATGCA
>NZ_JAFGYX010000100.1:0-506 GCF_017491625.1 Pseudomonas sp. 50_B | reverse complement strand
CATATGCGGCGAGCCCGGCGATATTGAAGCGCGGCAGCCGGGCGCTCGCGATCGCCGGATAGCGGCCGCGGTGCCGATACCAGAAATCGGCGAGAATCACGCCGCCGACGGGCGGAATGATCGAGCCGATCAGGATCAGGAACGGGATCAGCATCTCGTACATGCCGCCGATCGCGAGCACGATGCCGACCGCCGCGCCGACGAGCGTCAGCGTGCGGCGGCGTTCGCTGCGCAACAGATGGCACGCGGCCGCCGACACGTTGTAGATCGTCGGCCCCTGAATCGTCCACAGGTTCAGGCAGAGCATCACGACGGCCGCGATCGACAGCCCTTGCAGCATCATCACTTCGACGATGTCGGACTGCTGATAGACGATCGCGCAATACGCGCCCGCGACGATCATCAGCCCATTGCCGACGAAAAAGCCGATCATGCTCGCCGCGACGGCCGCGCGGCCGCTCTTCGCGAGCCGCGTCCAGTTCGTCGCCTGCGTCGCGCCGCTCGCG
>NZ_JAFGYX010000099.1:0-514 GCF_017491625.1 Pseudomonas sp. 50_B | reverse complement strand
ACGGTTTCCTGCGCTTCTCGCTGCCGATCACGCCGGACGCGAGCCACTTCTTCGCGCCCGTCGTGATCTCGCTGTCGCTGATCGCGGTGATCTACATCGGCCTCGTCGCGATGGTGCAGGCGGACATGAAGAAACTCGTCGCGTATTCGTCGATCGCGCACATGGGCTTCGTCACGCTCGGCTTCTTCATCTTCAACCAGTTGGGCGTCGAAGGCGCGATCGTTCAGATGATTTCGCACGGTTTCGTGTCGGGCGCGATGTTCCTGTGCATCGGCGTGCTGTACGACCGCCTGCACTCGCGCCAGATCGCCGATTACGGCGGCGTCGTCAACGTGATGCCGAAGTTCGCCGCGTTCGCGATGCTGTTCTCGATGGCCAATTGCGGCCTGCCGGGCACGTCGGGTTTCGTCGGCGAGTTCATGGTGATCCTCGCCGCCGTCCAGTTCAATTTCTGGATCGCGTTCGGCGCGGCATTCACGCTGATTCTCGGCGCCGCCTACACGCTGTGGATGTA
>NZ_JAFGYX010000098.1:0-514 GCF_017491625.1 Pseudomonas sp. 50_B | reverse complement strand
TCTCAACGCAGAGTACATGGGGGGAATTCGAGCTCTTTCGACGTTTTGAAGGAGGGTTTTAAGTAATGATCGAGATTGAAAAACCAAAAATCGAAACGGTTGAAATCAGCGACGATGCCGAATTTGGTAAGTTTGTCGTAGAGCCACTTGAGCGTGGATATGGTACAACTCTGGGTAACTCCTTACGTCGTATCCTCTTATCCTCACTCCCTGGTGCCGCTGTAACATCAATCCAGATAGATGGTGTACTGCACGAATTCTCGACAATTGAAGGCGTTGTGGAAGATGTTACAACGATTATCTTACACATTAAAAAGCTTGCATTGAAAATCTACTCTGATGAAGAGAAGACGCTAGAAATTGATGTACAGGGTGAAGGAACTGTAACGGCAGCTGATATTACACACGATAGTGATGTAGAGATCTTAAATCCTGATCTTCATATCGCGACTCTTGGTGAGAATGCGAGTTTCCGAGTTCGCCTTACTGCTCAAAGAGGACGTGGGTATACGCC
>NZ_JAFGYX010000097.1:0-515 GCF_017491625.1 Pseudomonas sp. 50_B | reverse complement strand
CTACTACGAACGGCACGGCATCGACACGAAGCCGTTCACGCAGCGGCTCAACTGGCTCTTCACGAAGCTGCTCGGCGAACAACCGCTCGGCCTGAAGATCGGCCACACGCGCTTCTGGCTGCGCCAGCAGCTCGCGGTGATCGCGTCGCTCGAGCACTTCTTCGGCTATCTCGGCAACTGGGTGCTGCACGCGCGCGGGCTCGACGACGAGCGCACCGATCCGACGATCGTCGATCTGCTGCGCTGGCACGGCGCGGAGGAAGTCGAGCACCGCACCGTCGCGTTCGACATCTATCGGCATCTCGGCGGCAATTACGTCGAGCGCTCGATCCACATGACGTTCGTGATCCTGCTGCTGCTCTACTTCATCATGTCGGGCGCGAAATACATGTACGAGCGCGATCCCGGCGCGGGCCGCTATCCGGGCTTCGTGCTGTCGTGGTGGCGCGGCTCGCGCCGCAAGCACCTGCCGTCGTTCTGGAAGACGATCGCCGCGGCGCTGCGCTATTACCGGC
>NZ_JAFGYX010000096.1:0-518 GCF_017491625.1 Pseudomonas sp. 50_B | reverse complement strand
ATTCTGTACAGCGATTAGAATCGCAAGCTGGCCACCCAGACAGACTTGAATAAGAACGGATTTGAAACGGCACGAAAGACCCAACGCCCTGTTGGCGCTGATGGAAAATTGACCCACCCTGCCGATTGAAATTTGACCCAGGGCGGATTGCTGATTTTGTTACCAGCAACTGTGGATAAGTCTACCAGCGCAGCTGCTGTTGCCCCCACTCCTTCGCTAGCCCAGTTCAGTTGTTTAAGACCTGCCACACGCAGCCATGTAGCAGGCCGTCGTCGCCATGAAATCAGAACGGCTCATCGTCCTCCGGTTCTTGGCCGCCCTTACGCTTTCGCTCCCGTGATTTGATCTTGGCCTGGGCCGCCAAGCTACTGTGTTGCAGGCGATAGGACTCGTTACCGGTTTCGACGATGTGGCAGTGGTGGGTCAGCCGATCCAGCAGGGCGGTGGTCATCTTGGCGTCGCCGAACACGCTCGACCATTCGGCGAAGCTCAGGTTGGTGGTGATCACCACGCTGGTG